>JBMFPK010000105.1:0-8298 GCA_049969155.1 Chloroflexia bacterium
GACGGCACGCAGCACGGCTTTCCGCGCGGTCTCGCTGTGCACGATGATGCCCCGGCTGGCCCTGACGACGGGGGCGATCCCGGGAAAGAGGAAATGGTCGAGGTAGCTCCAGAGCCCTGCCCGGCGCCGCCGCAGGAGGGAACGTCCCAGTTCGTCCGGAAAGGCCGCGCGGTAAGCGGCCGGCCCTTCGCCTCGGCTCAGGTACTCCCCCAGGAAGTGATGGAGCACGGTGTCGTGGAGCACGACGACCCCAGGGTAGCGTTGGAGCATCTCGTAGATATAGGCGTGGCAGATGTGGTTGCCCATATGGTAGAGGCAGAGGTCGAACGGACGGGTACGGTGCTGCCTGGGGAACTCCCGGTAATCGCAAATGGGGAACCGGCGACGGAGGAAGAGATTTGTGGGCTCGTAGCCGTCCACAAAGATCGAGATCTCGGCCCCTTCCGCCAAGTAGGGCAGAAGCTCCTCGCAGTAGTCCGAGATCCCTGAGGCCACGGGCCGCAGCGGACCGAAGAAAGCGATGCGCAAGGCAATCCTCCTCACCTGCGGGCGATAATGGCATAGTCGGCGTAGCCGTAGAGGAGGTCGTTCAACCGGTCCAGGTTGAGGTTGAGCAAAGCGGCCATCCCTTCCCACGCCGGATCTCCGGCCTCGGGGAGGCGGGCCAGCCGTACACCCTCGGGTACAGGGTGGAGGTACCGCACCTCGATCCCGTGGAACCCGTGCATCTCGAGCAGGAACGAAAGGGCCTGGGGATGGATCGGTTTCACATGCGAGAGGTCCAGGTAGAAGTAGTTCACGAGGGCCCAGAGGCAAAGGGGGTTCGGGGTTTCGAAGATCAAGTAAGCTCCGGGCTCCAGTTTCGCCTGGGCAAGGGCAACGAGCCGGGTAAGGTCCCGGGGGGGCAGATGCTCCACCAGGTGGGCGGCGAAGAGTCCCCCCAGGGAACCGTCGGGCAGGCCCTCGAGATGGCGCAGCGCATCCTCCCGCACGACCCGGAGGCCCTTTTCCTCGCACAGGCGCACCATCTCCGTGTTCCAGTCCACGCCATAGGCCAGGATGCCGTGTTCGCGCAGCAGTTCTAGGAACTCTCCCTTTCCGCATCCCAGATCCAGGACGTTGCTCCGGCCGGTGAAGAAGGGAAGGTAAGCTTCCTGCTGGGCGCGCACCTCCGCCTCGGGGCGGTAGATCGCCTCGAAGCGAAAGTAGTCGTGGTCGGAGAGCGTCTCGCGCTCGGCCGCGACGGCCGGCCGCTCCTCGGGCGGGAGGGGACACCCGGCGCTCAGGCGCGCCATCAGGCGGTCCAACCGGAGCCGCAGAAAGGCCAGGCCCCGGCGGTCCAGGGCCTGTTCCCTGGCGAGGCGCTGGAAGCGCTCTTCGAGCGCAGCCTGCAGGCGGAGCAGAGCCTGCGTTTGTGTCTCCGTTTGCTCCTGCACTCGGCGGGCCAAGGTCTCCTTCAGGTCCTGAAGCCGCGCCTGAAGCGCGGCCTGCTCCTGGTCCAGCGGCACAAACATCGCATCCATCCGCCGGACGAGGTCCTCGAAAGTCGTCTGGGTGAAGCGGTAGAGCTCCCGAAGCGCTTCGGCGAGGGCGAGATTGTAGTGCACCTGCTGCTGGAGCATCGGGAGCACGTACCACTTGGTGGAGATCCGGTTCCAACGCTCGCGGAACCAGGCGATCAGGGGGCCGAGGACGGGGAAACGGGAGCGAAAAGGTTGCTCCTGTACGGTCGCAAGCGCTTTCAGCTGGTCGAGGTGTTGTTCGAGGCGCATCGTTCCTGAGGGAGGTGGGAAGCTGGGATGGCCGCCAGGCGGGGAAACCTGGGAACGGATCTCCTCGCGCAGCTGTCGCATTCGGTCGGCGAGCTCCAAGTCCTCGGTGTAGCAGTCCTGCATCGCAAGATCCTTGCCATTCGGCTCCGGGCCTACGTGGGGTAGGGAAATTATAGCATCCCGGCATGGGCATGTCAAACAAGTTGAGCCGCAAGCTCCTGATCTCCAAGCGAAATGCGGAAAAGTGTTACCATTTTCGTCTGGACAAACGGGTCCTCTTGTGGTATAATAACGCCGCTAGCCTCGCCTTGACTCTCCAATCGCAAGCCCTCTGGGCGGGGAATCGTTTTCTCCGAAACGGCGCGGAGGAGCGCATCAACTATATGTAGCCTTTATCGGCGACGTCTGACACTAGATGTAGGGCAACGGGCGTAGGGGCAGGCGAACAGAGGAGACGCAGCAGACGGGGGAATTGGTGCCGGGGATCTGGGCAATTCTCTCGAAAGAACCTCGGAAAAATTTTTCACACTTCCGGAGGGGCAGATGGGCATCGAGCAGGTGATCAAACGCGACGGTACACTGGTCCCCTTTGATCGCGGGCGGATCGAGCGGGCCATTTATGCGGCGGCGCGGGCGGTGGGCAATGGAGAGGGCCGGATGTGGGCGGAGACGCTCTCCTGGGCGGTGGTCGGGATCCTGGAGGAGCGGTTCGCGCAGGCAGGGCGGCCACCGCACGTGGAAGAGATCCAGGACATCGTCGAGGAAGTGCTGATCAAGTCCGGGCACCCACAGGTCGCCAAAGCCTACATCCTCTACCGCCAGAAGCGGGCGGAGGCACGCGCGGCGGAACGGATGCTCTTGGATACGGCCAAACTTGTGGACGACTACCTCCTGCGCACGGACTGGCGGGTGAACGAGAACAGCAACATGAACTACTCGTTGCAGGGCTTGAACTTTTACCTGGCCTCGTCGATCGCCGCGCGCTACTGGCTCCAGACGATCTACCCTCCGGAGGTTCAGCGGGCGCACACGGAAGGGGAAATGCATATTCACGATCTGGGGATGCTTTCCGGTTACTGCTGCGGTTGGGACCTGCAGGACCTCCTGATCCGCGGCTTTGGCGGGGTGCCGGCGAAGATCGAGAGCCGGCCTCCGCGTCACCTGCGGACGGCGCTGGGGCAGTTGACGAACTTTCTCTACACGCTCCAGGGGGAAGTGGCTGGCGCAGTCGCCGTCTCCAACTGGGACACGTTGCTTGCGCCGTTCGTGCGTTACGACCGGCTGGACTATGTCGGAGTGAAGCAGGCGGTACAGGAGTTCGTCTTTAACATCAACGTGCCGACCCGGGTAGGCTTCCAGACGCCGTTTTCGAACATCACCCTGGACCTCACTCCGCCTTTCACGCTGCGGGATCAGGCGGTGATCATCGGTGGGAAGCCCCAGGAGGCCGCCTATGGGGAGTTCCAGCACGAGATGAACCTCCTGAACCGCGCCTTCGCCGAGGTGATGCTTGAGGGCGATGCGAAAGGGCGCGTGCATACCTTCCCCATCCCGACCTACAACATCACGCGCGACTTTGAGTGGGAAAACCCGGCCCTGGAGCCGATGTGGGCCATGACGGCCCGGTACGGCATTCCCTACTTCGCAAATTATGTCAACAGCGATATGAAGCCGGAGGATGCGCGGAGCATGTGCTGCCGTCTGAGGCTGGACCAGCGCGAGCTGCGCAAGCGGCCCGGAGGCCTCTTTGCCGCCGCTCCTCTGACGGGTTCGGTGGGCGTGGTGACGATCAACCTGCCGCGGCTGGCGTACCTGGCGCGCGACGAGGCAGAGTTTCGCGAAAGCCTGGAGCGGCTCATGGAGATCGCGCGCACGAGCCTGGAGATCAAGCGCAAACAGCTGGAGATCTTTACCGAGCGCGGGCTGTACCCGTACTGCCGTCACTATCTGGACGGGATCCGGGCCCAGACAGGCCACTACTGGAGCAACCATTTCTCGACGATCGGCCTGGTGGGGATGAACGAAGCCTGCTTGAACCTGCTGGGAGTGGGGATCGCCGATCCAGAGGGGAAGGCCTTCGCCGTGCGCACGCTGCTCTTTATGCGCGAGGTGCTTTCGCGCTTTCAGGAGGAGACGGGCAACCTGTACAATCTGGAAGCCACTCCGGCCGAGGGAGCCTCGTACCGCCTGGCGCGGGCAGACAAGAAACGTTTCCCGGACATCCGCACGGCCGGCACGGACGAAGCGCCGTACTACACGAATTCGACGCACCTTCCGGTGTCGTACAGCGACGACCTGTTCGAGGTGGTCGAGCATCAGGAAGAGCTCCAGACCCTCTATACGGGAGGGACGGTCCTGCACATCTTCCTGGGGGAGCAACTGTACGACTGGAGGCAGGCACGCAAGTTGGTGCGGACAGTCGCGGAGAACTACCGCCTGCCCTATTTCACCCTGACGCCGACCTTCAGCATCTGCCCGGTACACGGCTACCTCCCCGGAGAACATGCCTACTGCCCCTACGAGCACACGCCGGAAGAACTTGCGCGGTTCGGCCGACCGGTATCGGTTGACGTGGTCGCATAAGGAGCATAGTAATGGAAACGCTGCAACTTCCGCTGCAGGTAGAGGAAAAGACGACGGAACTTCGTATCCCGTGCGAGGTATACAGCCGGATCGTGGGTTACCTCCGGCCCGTACAGAACTGGAATCGGGGGAAGCAGCAGGAGTTCGTCGAGCGCAAGACGTTCCGCGTTCCGGAGGAAGTGCGGTCTGACGAGGCGTGAGTGGCACGCGCATGGACCTGCGGGGGTGGGTGCGGACCTCGCTCCTGGACTTTCCGGGGCGGATCTCCACAGTGCTCTTCACCGGTGGGTGCAATTTCCGCTGCCCGCCCTGCCAGAACGCGGGCCTGGTGCTGCATCCGGAGACATATCCTCGGATCGAGGAGCAGGATGTCCGGGCGTTTCTGGAACGGCGGAAGCGACGGGTGGAAGGCGTCGTGCTCACCGGGGGAGAGCCCACGGTGCAGCCGGACCTCCTGGAGTTCCTTCGGCAGATGAAAGAGATGGATCTGGCGGTCAAGCTGGACACGAACGGCTACCGGCCGGAGGTGTTGGAGAGCGCGTTGGAGGAGGGGCTGGTAGACTATGTGGCTCTGGACGTGAAGGCACCGCCGGAGAAGTACGCGCTTCTTGCCGGCCGGCCGGATCTGGACCTTTCACGCATCGAGCGGAGCATCGCCCTGTTGCGGGAGGGCCGGGTAGCCTACGAGTTCCGCACGACGGTCGTGCCGGGGCTGCTGGACCAGCACGATGTGGAAGCGATCGCACACTGGTTGGGGGGCGCATCCCTCTACGTGCTCCAGCCGTTCCGGCCCCACAGCACCCTGGACCCGACCCTGCAGACCCTTGCCCCCTACCCGGCGGAATGGTTCCGTGCCGTAGCTGCCTCCATCCAGCCCCACGTCCGCCGGGTAGAGGTACGGGTTATGTAGCTCCTTGCTCCGTCTGCAGCGCTGCAATCGGAGGCGACCTGTGTCAAAGAGAAGACAATCATCCGCTACGCTGGTTCGGCTGATTCGCCCGACAAAGGTCCGACACCAAGGGATGTAATGTTGGACCGGCTCGTTTTCTTGCCGCTCCAGAGTCCTATTATGTGGACGACGAGGGCTTGGAGCGACAACAGTTTGAGCACATTCTGGGATTCTTGAGGCGCATCTAAGAGACGATCATTTTTCAGCGACGGTACGGTCCACAAGCGTACCGAAAGGTCTTCGGAAACTGCCTCCTGACCTTCACCATCATCAGGGAACTGAAGACGCAGGTAACGAGGATCATTCGCTCGCTTCAGCAGCGCACTCTGGCGGGGGCCAGGCAACTGCCAACACCGTGGGTCTCGTACGACGAGGTCCTCTAGCGCTTCGAATCCCTACTCAACCTGGCGGCAAAGAAGAATCACGATGTCCTTGGCATCTGGCCCCGGGAGGCCTAGCAGATACGTTCCACCCCAACCGTTCGAACGGTTCGCCCTTTTCCCCTCTTGACAAATCGGCCAAGGTGTGGTATGATGTAATCGATTTCAGAAAACGATTGCAGGTGTTGCGATGAAGCGGATCCAGGTGAAAGATGTCGCTGCCCTTGCCGGGGTGTCGCCGGCCACCGTCTCCCGCGTGATCAACAAGCACCCTCACATCTCCCCCCAGACCCGCGCCAAGGTGCTCGCCGCGATCGAGCAACTGGGCTACCAGCCCAGCCGCGTCGCCCAGCGCCTCCGTATGGGCACCACCCACATCTTCGGCCTCATCCTCTCCGACATCACGAACCCCTTCTTCACCGCCGCCGTGCGCGGCATCGAGGATGTCGCCTATGCCCGGGATTACTCCGTCCTCCTCTGTAACGCCGACGAGCAACCCGAGCGCGAGGCGCTCTACACCCGCGTGCTCCTGGCCGAAAAAGTGGCCGGCGTGATCATCTCCCCTACAGACGAAAGCTGTACGACCTGCGCCGCCTTCCTGGACCACGGAATTCCGGTGGTCGCCATGGACCGGCGCATCCGCGGACTGGCCCTCGATACCGTCGTCGTGGACAACGTCGAAGGCGCTTACCAGGCGGTTAGCCACCTGATCCGCCTAGGCCACCGGAGGATCGGCCTCATCGGCGGCCGCCTGGAAATCTCCACCGGGCGCGAACGCCAGGAGGGCTACCTCCGGGCGCTGCGCGACCACGGGATTCCCGTCGACCCGGAACTGATCCGCGTCGGCGACTTTAAGCAGGAAAGCGGCTACCGCCTCGCCTGCGAACTGCTGTCCCTGCCCGACCGGCCGACGGCCATCTTTGCGGCCAACAACCTGATGACCCTCGGGGCCCTCAGTGCCATCCACAAGAAAAGGTTCGCTATCCCCCGCGATGTGGCCATCGTGGGCTTTGACGATATGCCCTGGGCCGCTTGCCTCAACCCGCCCCTGACAGCGGTAGCCCAACCGGCCTACGATCTCGGGCGTACGGCCGCCGAGCTCCTTCTGGCACGCATTACCGACCCGGGCCGGCCGGCTCAGGAGGTCGTCCTCCACACCCGACTCATCGTCCGGCAGTCGTGCGGTAGCTCACCCTAACCCACGATTCCCCGGGGAACCGTCCCCTATCCCTTGCCGGCGCGCCCGTCCGCGGGGGCGCACCGGCACGAGCGACAAAAGGAGGTGCCGATCGCCAAGAAGGTCACACCCGCTCCAGCACCTGGCCGGCATACCGCCGGCCCTTGATCTCAGCTCCAGGAGGTGAATGCGATGAAACGGTTGCTCTGGTTCGCTCTGCTCACGAGCCTGTTCCTCGTGCTGGCGGCCTGTGGACCCGCACCCACCACCGTCGCCCCCACCCAGCCGCCCCCACCTCCCGGGGCAACGGCAGCTCCCCAACCGACCGCTGCCCCCACACCGAAGGAGGAGCACGTCCTCACCATCGCCGTCGCCGGCGACGTGGAGACGCTCGACTCCGACTTTTCCCATTTCCAGCTCTCCAACGAGGTCAACTACAACACCCAGGACCAGTGGTTCCTCTACGGACGCACGACTTCCCCCGAGGGATTCACCGTCTACGACGCGAGCAAGATCGAGGGGTCGGCCATCGAGTCCTGGGAACTCTCCCCCGACGGGCTGAGCATCACGCTCCACGTGCGTAAGGGGATGAAGTTCAACCACACGGGCAACCCGGTCACCGCCGACGACTTTCTCTACTACTTTGAGCGCGGGACTCAGACCAAGTCCGGCTGGCTGTGGAACATCCAGACCGCCTACATCGACGGCTGGGAAAAGATCGACGACTATACCTTCCGCCTTCACTTCTCGCAGCCCAGCCCCTTCTTCTTCTACCTCTTCCGCGACCAGTCCCAGGCCCCCGTGGACAGCGTGGAGATGAAAAAGCACGCCACGCCCGATGACCCCTGGGCGACCACCTGGAAGGCCAAACACGATGCCGCAAGCGGGGAGTATTACGTCGAATCTTGGACCCCGGGGGTGGAAATGGTCCTGCGCGCCAACCCCGACTACTGGGCCGGCCCTCCCTACTTCGACAAAGTCGTCTTGAAAGTGGTCCCCTCTTCGGCCGACCGCGTGCTCCTCCTGCAGCAGGGCAGTGTGGACATCGCCGAGCAACTCAGTATGACGGAACTGGACGCGTTGCGGAACGCCCCCGGCGTCAAGGTGCTCTCCATCCCGAGCCGCAACCAGTACCACGTCGGCATGAACAACAAGATGCCGCCGTTCGACAACAAACTGGTCCGCCAGGCGCTCTCCTACGCAGTGCCCTACGATACGATCGTCACCCAGGCGATGGTCCATGGCCAGCCGGTGACGGCCTACCAGCCGGAGGGTCCGATGGCTGTGGCGCTGCGCGAGGTGTGGGGTCGGGTGCGAACGCGCCTCGATGGGGCCCGGTAAAGAGGGAAGGCAGGAAACAGGCATAGTGAGACGTTTCAGACTTGACGCGGTCGCCGCAGGTGGCGTCGGCGCGACGCTCGAACAGGACGTGCGTCA
>JBMFPK010000106.1:0-8254 GCA_049969155.1 Chloroflexia bacterium
CTCTACAGCCACCTGCCGCAGGTGGCTGTAGAGCAGTGCACGCATGCGGAGCAGGTCCACCACGCCGCGGAACGAGGACTCGGCACCGATCGGCAATTGGAGGGGGGTCAGTGCACGGTCCAGTATCTCGCGCGCCTGCTCCAGAACACGGAAAAAGTTGGCGTTATCGCGGTCCATCTTGTTGATAAACAGGAGCCGGGGGATGCCTCGCCGGCCGGTCAATTCCCAGGCCGCCTCCGTGCCCACCTCGACACCCGACGCCGCGCAGGCCAGGATGACCGCCCCGTCGACCACCCACGTCGCAGCAACGATTTCCCCGATAAAATCGGCATAGCCGGGCGTGTCCAGCAGGTTGATCTTCTTCCCCTGCCACTCGAAGGGAAGCGGGGTGGTGTTCACCGACATGCGGCGCTTCAACTCTTCGGGGTCATAGTCCGATACGGTATTCCCATCGTCCACCCGGCCGAGCCGGCTGATCGTGCCGGAGTCGTAGAGCATCGCCTCTGCAAGGGACGTCTTGCCGGCACCGCCGTGGGCAAAGAGGCCTATGTTGTAGATCGCGCTTGTCGGATAGGTCTTCATACACGGATCCTCCCGGTGGCAAAGTCACCCTATTATACTGCAATCCGCGCTCCGGTCAAATCGGCTCCCGCCTGCCAAAACCAAGGGGTTGAATCAGGATAAAGTGGGCGTCCTCGGAACCGGTGTTCTCCCAACCGTAAAGGGTGCCGTCCCGCAGCAACAGCGCATCGCCCGACCCCAGTTCGTGGCTTTCCCCGTCGGCCCAGAAGCGCAGCCGCCCCCAGATCACGTATACCAGGACCTGCCCGTCCCGCGGAGCGCGGCGGCTGCTCTTCCCGCCCGGGGCCACGATCGCCTCGACAGCGCCCGCGTGATGCTCACCATCCGGTAGGAGCCCCCGCAGGCGCAACCCCTCTTCGCGCACTTCCAGCGTGCGCCGCTCCTCGGACCGAACGATTTCTAAAGATGGGACCTCCTCACTGCTGAAAAAGTAGGTCACGGGCACGCCAAAAAAGCTCGCGATCTTGCGTAGGTTGGCAACCGAGATGTTCACCCGGTCGCGCTCCAAGCGGCTCAGGAAGGAAGGTGTCAGATCCGCACCCGCAGAGACCTCCTGCAGCGTCATTTTCCGCTCCAGCCGCAAGGCGCGGATCCGTTCCCCCAACGATGCCATGCCAGCCTCCTTTCAAAGTGTGTCTGCCCAGAGCAATGATAATTGTACAAGGTGTTTTCTTTTTTGTCAATACGGGAGAAAGGCCCTGGGGCAAGTTGCGCATTTTCGGAAACGTGGTATAATAACTAAAGAGTGACCATGTGGCGCAATGGATAGCGCGTAGCGCTGCGGACGCTAAGGTTGGCAGTTCGAATCTGCCCAGGGTCACCTTTTTATGCCCTGCGGCTGCTGCTGCGTAATGCAGTGGATGTTGCCCCCTCCGAGCAGGATTTCCCGCGCCGGAATCCCTACCACCACGCGATCTGGAAACAGCTCATGGAGGACTCCCAGCGCGACCCGGTCGAACGGATCCCCGAAGGTCGGAGCGATCACGGCGCCGTTCGCGATGTAAAAGTTGATGTACGAGGCGGCGAGCCGATCTCCCTCCCGCCTGGGCAGGGTACCTTCGACGATGTCGACGCCCTCGCTTTCCTCCCGCGTGATGTAGGCCGGTGCCGGCAGGGGGATACGGTGCACCTCCAGCCGACGGCCGCGCGCGTCGCGCGCGGACATCAACCGCTCATAGGCGTCCGCAGAGATGTCGTACTGCGGGTCGGAGCGGTCCTCGGTCCAGGCCAATGCCACGACACCGGGCCGCACGAAGCAGCAAAGGTTGTCCACGTGCCCGCTCGTTTCGTCCCGGTAGAGGCCGCGACCCAGCCAGATGATCTCTCGCACGTTGAGATACTCGCACAGGTACTGCTCGATCTCCGCCCGGCTCAGGCCGGGGTTCCGGTTCGGGTTCAAAAGGCATTCCTCGGTGGTGATCAGCGTCCCCTCGCCGTCCACGTGGATCGACCCGCCCTCCAGCACGATGGGGGCCCGGTAGCGGTCCAGGCGCTCGATCTCGAGCACTTTCTGCGCCACCAGGTCGTCCTGGTCCCAGGGGAAGTAGAGGCCTCCCTGCAACCCTCCCCACGCGTTGAAGCGCCAGTCGATGCCGCGCACGATCCCCTCATCGTTGATCACAAAGGTGGGGCCGCAGTCGCGCATCCAGGCATCGTTGCAGGACATCTCGACCACGCGCACGGAAGGGGGCAACATCCGGCGCGCGTTGCGGAATTGCTCCCGCGACACGCCCATGGTGACCGGCTCGAAACGGGCGATCGCTGCTGCGACTTCCGCGAACGCGCGCTGCGCCGGCTTGGCACCTAGCCGCCAGTTGTCCGGACGCTCCGGCCACAGCATCCAGCAGCCGGCGTGGGGCTCGAACTCTCCCGGCATGCGGAAGCCGTCCTGCCGGGGGGTAGTCTCCAGCGTCCTCGACATGGTTTCCTCCTTCCTGCGCCTAAGGCGTCGCGCCTCCAAGGGCCCCCGCGGCGATCCGCGGCCACAGGATGGCACCCGCTACGAGCAGAGCGCACCAGAGCAGACCCAGGCCGAGCGCGGACAGGCGCTGCCGCTGCGGGATACCCCGAACCGCGGCAAAGCCGACCAGGCCGGCCGGCGGGAGCAACAGGAGCAGAGCCCACCACCAAGGAGCGACAGGGCTTTCCCGCCGCCGGGCTGCCTCCAGGAGCACTTCGCCCACGATCCACGTCGCCGCCACCCCCAGTACGATCGGGAGCGCGAAGGAAATATCGATCGGCTGCCCGGGCACCCAGACGAAAAAGACAACCGCCTGAAGCATAAAGATCTCCCCCAGCAGAGCCAGGGCGACCGCCACGGCTGTTCCCCCCGGCACCTGGTAGGGACGTTGCGCGTCCCGATCCTTCCAGCGCAACAACAGAAAAGCGGGGAACAGGGCAAGATACGGCAGCAGGAAGACGATAGTGGCGAAAGCGTAAAGGGTCCAGAACAGCTGCTCGCTGGTCCTTGATACAAGTCCGTAGAGCAGCAGTTCCCCAGTGGACACCAGCCCCGTGAGGAAAAGCCCACCCACCGGAGTCCGGTGGGTTGGGTGGAGCCGGGCAAAGATCGCCGGGAGCACCCCTTCTGCCGCCGCTTCCGCGGCGCTGCGGTTGGCGGCCATCGTCCAGGTGACCATCGTGGCAAAGAGCGTGTAAAGCGCGGCGATGCCGAGCGCCGTAACCAGGGCGCCCCCGGTGCCGGAATCCCCAAAGATGGCCCGAAGGGTGTCGACAATCCCCTCGATCAGGCCGAGGTCCTCCAGCGGCAGGGCGACGAGCATCCCTACGGTCCCCGCGACATAGAACAGGGCGATGAGGAGGCCCGAGACGACGATCGCCCGGGGCACATCCCGCTTCGGATTGGTCATCTCCTCCGCTGCGCTGGAGCTGACCTCGAAGCCCATAAAGCTGAACACGATCACCGGCAGGAAGAAGAGGCCGGCATCCCAAGTGGGGAGGATGTTGCGCAGGGACAGATCGTTCGCCACGCCGTTGCGGGCCGCGTAGAAAAACGACCCCACTCCGAGCACCAGCATGATCCCTGCTTTCAGCATCGCGCCCAGGTTCGGGACCCACTTGCCCACCTGGAGCGCAACGATGCCGATCCAGACCGTCGCCCAGGTGAGGGCAATCCCGATGCCGATCTGTGCCCAAAGTTCCAACGCGGGGAAGAACATCTGGGCGCACATACCAGCAAAGAGGATGTAGATGGAGGGCATCCCGAGGGCGACGTTCACCCAGTACAGCCAGGTCGCCCGTGCGGCCCAGCGCTCCCCGAAGGCACGGTAGATCCACACGTACAGTCCTCCCTGCTGAGGATAGGTGGTCGCGAGCTCTGCGGTGATGAGGCCATATGGGATGAAGAAGAGCACGAGCGTGATCACCCACCAGGAGATGCCGGCCGGCCCGATGGCCGCAGCCGGCGCTAAGGTATCGAGCACCAGGATCGCGCAGACGGTAAAGAGCGTGATGTCCAGGGCCTTGAGCACCCGTCGGAAACCTCGCCCTACGGTCGAGGATGTTGTCGTTGTCGCCATCCTTTCTCGCTCCTTGGCCAGTTTCGAACATACGACGCGGGCGGCAGAACGGAAGGAAAGCCATCCTCCGCCGCCCGCATTCCGATGTCTGCCTCAGGCACCTACCTCGACGAGCGCCTGTTCGAAGATCTCCAATGCTTCCTCGAGCTGCTCCCTTGTCACGATGAGCGGCGGGATCCAGCGGATCGTGTTGTCGTAGGGGCCGCATGTGAGAAGCATCAGCCCCCGTTCCAGGCAGGCGTGGACCACCGCCTTTGCGGTTGGCTTGTCGGGAGAGCCATCGGGAGCGGTAAACTCTGTACCGACCATCAGTCCCAAGCCCCGCACGTCTCCGATGCGGGGGTGGCGCGACTGGATGTCCCGCAGGCGCTCCTTCAGGAAAGCCCCCTGCCGCGCGCTGTTCTCGATCAGCCCCTCGTCGCGCATGACCCGGATCGTCTCCGCAGCGGCCGCGCACGATACGGCGTTGCCCCCGTAGGTCCCACCGTGGGTTCCCGGCACCCACTTCTCCATCAGTTCGCGCCGGGCCGCGATGCCGCTCAGTGGGAATCCGGAAGCGATCCCTTTCGCCATTACCACGATGTCGGGCACGATGCCGAAATGCTCGAAGGCAAACCACCGCCCGGTGCGCCCGAAGCCGCTCTGCACCTCGTCAGCGATCAGCAGCACCTGGAACTCATCCGCGATCGCCCGCAGTCCGGGGAGGAAGGAGGGAGGGGGAACCACGTACCCGCCCTCGCCGAGCACCGGCTCGACAAGGATGGCCGCCGTCTCCGAGGGGTCCGTCTGGGTATAGAAGAGATGGCGAATCTCCTGGAGACACCACTGGGCCGTCTCCTCGGGCGACCAGCCGTACCGGTAGGCATACGGATAGGGGGCCACGACGACCCCGGGCATCAGGGGCTGGTAGCGCAGGCGGTAGATCGTCTTGCTGGTCGTCAGCGACATCGTCCCCACGGTGCGGCCGTGGAAGGAGCCCTGGAAGACGATGATGTTCGGCCGGCCGGTCGCGTGGCGCGCGAGTTTCACGGCCGCCTCGACCGCTTCGGCACCACTGTTAGAGAAGAAGAAGGTGTCCAGGCTCGGCGGCACCACCTGTTGCAGCTCCGCGATCAGATCGAGCATCGGTCGGTGGTACAGGATGTTCGCCTGAGCGTGGATGATGCGCGCGCACTGCTCCTGAGCGGCGCGTACCACCCTGGGGTGGCAGTGCCCGGTATTCGTCACCCCGATCCCGCAGGTAAAATCGATGTAGCGCCGGCCGCTGACGTCATAGACGTAGATCCCTTCGGCTCGCTCTACCTCGATTTCCGTGTAGCGGGGCCAGACGGGTGACATCGCTGCTTTGGCTTTCTGTGTTTCGACGGCCATCTTGACCTCCTTGTCGCGACTCGATCTGCCCTATCGGCTCCGTGTCGCCTCTTGCCAGCCTCGCAGGAAGCGCACGGCCAGTTCCCCGATACGCCCCAGGTGATACCCTCCTTCGGTCACCAGCAGGGTAGGGACACGCAGCGAAGCGATCCGCGCCGCCATGATACCATAGAACTCCGGCGTCAGCGCGAAATCGCCGATTGGATCCCCCTGGCAGGTATCGAAGCCCAGCGAGAGGACCAGGAAGCGAGGCATATACTGGTTCACGGCATTCAATGCCTGCTCCAGCGCTGCCGCATAGGCCTGATCTGTCGCGCCAGAGGGCAGGGGAAAGTTGAGGGTGAACCCTGCGCCCTCTCCGGCGCCGCGCTCGTCCGCGTAGCCGCTGAAAAAGGGGTAGTTGTTGCGAGGATCCGCGTGGATGGAAACGTAAAGCACTCGGTCGGTCTCGTAGAAGATGCTCTGCGTGCCATTGCCGTGATGGTAGTCCACATCCAGGATCGCCACCGGGCCATACTGGGCCAGACGATCTGCGGCGATGGCCGCGTTGTTCAGGTAGCAGTAGCCGCCGCACATCGCACGCATCGCGTGATGGCCAGGAGGCCGGCAGAGGGCCAACACGTCCCCGCGGCCCTCGAGCAGCAGATCCGCCCCGGTGAGCGCACACAGCGCAGCAGCGACGGCAGCCTCGTAGGTCGTGGGCAGGATCGGCGTGTAGGTGTCGAAACAGAAGGCACCTGCTTTCGCCATGATGCTGTCCGTGCGCACAGGCCACAGCTGCGGAAAGGGCCAGACGCTTGGGAAGAGCACCTCGGCCGGCTTCCCCCGGGATTCGGCATCGGTCATCGGAACGGTATTGGCGGTACGCAGGAACTCCAGGTACTCCGGCGAGTGCACCCGGGTGAGCAGCTCGAGCGGATAATCTCGGGGTTCGACGATCTCACCCAGGCCGGCCTCGGCGATCGCGCGCACCAGCGCGCGCGCTCGTTCCGGCACTTCCGTCGGCTCTGCCCTCTGCCCGAAATGGAACTGGAAGGGCGGATCGTGCCGTTCCTGTCGAGAAGAGTACACGACGTACACCTTCTACCTCCTACCCGGGCATCCCCTTCCCGATGCGCCGGCGCACCCATCCCTCGAGGCGGTCGATCAACTGCATCAATCCCCCGGGAAAGAACAGGATAATGGTACAGATCACCGCACCGAGCAGCGTCAGACGCAGGATGTCGGCAACGCGCAGGAATTCGTTCCCAAAGACCATGATCGCCGAGCCGAGGATCGGCCCGAAGAAAGTGCCCACGCCGCCCAGTTCGATCATCGCGATTGCCAGCAGGAACGGCTCGATCCCCAGGGTCGTCGGCGAGATGTCCCCCAGCATGTGGACATAAAACCCGCCGGCGATGCCGGTGAGGAAAGATGAGAGGGCGAACACCTTCAGCCGTTCGCGGAAAAAGTTCACGCCCAGCGATGTGGCAAATGCCTCCGCGTCGCGCAGCGCCACAAACGCCATCCCCGTCCTGGAATGCACCACGCGATACAGGACGAACTCCACGAGCAGGAAGGCGACCAAACATAGGTAGTACGCATGGACCTTCCCCGCCCCGGGAAAGAAGGGCGGGATGTCGTGCAGCCCCATGGCCCCGCCGGTGACAGCGCGCGTCTGGGTGAGGACCGAGGGAAGAGAGTCGGCAAAGATCAACGTCAGAAGGGCAATGTAGATCCCCTTCAAGCGCAGGGCGGGCAATCCGAGCAACAGCGTGACGGCCGTGCACGTCGCGATGCCGCCGATCGGTATGGTGATCCAGGGCGAGAGGCCGAACGTCTTCGACAGGATCCCGGAGACGTAGCCGCCGATCGCCAGGAAGCCGATGTTCCCTAAGGAACTCACGCCGGCATACCCCATCAGGAGATTCCAGTTCGATGCCACTATGGCCCAGATGAAAAAGAGGGTAAAGAGGTGCAGCATATAGGGATTCTGCTGCCCGCCCAGGAGAGGATAAAGCAATAGGAAGGCAAGCAACAGGCCGATCGCGATCTGCCGCCACGTGAACCTCTTGCCCAGCGCCTTCGTTTCCCGTGTCGCGCTCACAGCCGGCCTCCTGCGATGCCCTGCGGCCGAAGCAGCAGGATGATCAAAAAGATCGCGAACCAGACGGGCCAGACCCAGATGGGCGCGAGGTACAGGCTCACCAGTCCTTCGACGATCCCCAGGATGGCCGCCGCGTAGATCGCTCCGGCGGTGCTGCCAAGGCCTCCGAAGGTGACGATGACGAACCCCTTGACCATCCATTCCCACCCGACGTGGGGCGTCATGTAATACTTGGTGCCCAGGAGCACCCCGCTGAAGCCGGTCGTCAGGAACGCCAGCGCGAAGGTCAGAGCAAACACCCGCTGGATGTCGATGCCCACGGCAAGGGCGCCGGGGACCGAGGCCGCAACGGCCCGCATCGCTTGCCCGGTCCAGCTCCACTTCAGGAAGGCATTGAGCACGAGCACGGCCAGCACCACGATCCCCACCAGGAGCACATCGTGCCAGGTGGTGATCACTGGCCCGAGGCGGAGCGTCCCCAACCCTGTGGTCGGATCGAACGGCACGAACGGGGGGATGGCCTTCACCCGGGGTCCGAACACCTGGAGAAGGACGTTCTCCAGGAGGATTCCCAGACCGAGCAGGAAGAGCACGGTCGAAAACTCCCAGTTCGGCTTCTTCAGCAGGCCGCGGATCGTGGCGTGGTAGAGGAGCCACCCGCCCAGGAACAGGATCG
>JBMFPK010000107.1:0-8245 GCA_049969155.1 Chloroflexia bacterium
GGGCCCGGAACGCATCGCGGTGGCGATCGATGCGCAAGGGGGTCGGGTCTGCACACACGGGTGGCGTGAGACCACCGAGTACACCTCCGTGGAGCTGGCCCAGTGGTGCGCCGAGCACGGGGTGCGCTGGGTCGTGCACACCGACATTTCCCGAGACGGAACGGAAAAGGGGTTGGACCTTGCGCCTGCTCTGCATCTTGCGGCAGACTGCCGGCTGCGCGTCGTGGTCGGTGGCGGCCTCGCAAGCATCGAAGATGTCGCCAGGGCGCGAGCGGCTGGACTCGCTGGGGTCATCATCGGCCGCGCCCTCTACGAAGGGCGCATAGACCTGCGAGAAGCCCTGGCGGTGGGAGGTTGATCTGGTGCTAGCACGACGGATCATCCCCTGTCTGGATGTGAAGGACGGCCGGGTCGTGAAAGGGGTGCATTTCCAGAACCTGCGGGACGTGGGCGATCCGGTGGAGAACGCCCGGTTCTACGACGCTGAGGGCGCCGACGAACTGGTTTTCCTCGACATCTCCGCGACACCGGAAGGGCGCGCGGCAACGGTGGACGTGGTACGACGCGTGGCGGAGGAGATTTTCATGCCGCTCACCGTCGGAGGAGGCGTGCGGACGGTGGAGGACATCCGGACACTGTTGCTTGCCGGGGCGGACAAGGTCAGCATCAACACCGCCGCTGTGCGCTGTCCGGAACTGCTTTCTCTGGCCGCATCGCGCTTCGGAAGCCAGTGCATCGTCATCGCCATCGACGCGAAAAGGATCTCGGCCCAGCCGCCCAGGTGGGAAGTTTATATAAATTCCGGTCGCGTGCCCACAGGACTTGACGCGGTGCAGTGGGCTGTAGAAGCCGTCGAACGCGGGGCGGGCGAGGTGCTGCTCACCAGCATGGATGCGGACGGAACCCGCGCGGGATACGACATTGCCCTGACACGAGCAGTCGTAGAGGCTGTCCCGGTCCCGGTGATCGCTTCGGGAGGTGCTGGCACGACCGAGCATGTCGCCCAAGTCCTTACGGAAGGTTGCGCGGACGCCGCTCTTCTGGCGTCCCTGCTGCACGAGCGTGTCATTGGGGTGCGCGCGCTGAAGCAGCAGCTGGCCGAAAGAGGGATCTGTGTCCGGCTCTGAGGAGGGGGCAATGGCGGCAGAGATCGCGATCCGTTACGACGCCCAGGGGCTTGTGCCGGCCGTTGCTCAGCATGCGGTCTCAGGTGAAGTCCTGATGGTTGCCTGGATGAACGATGAAGCCCTCCGGCGTACCTTGGAGAGCGGGGAGGCGCACTTCTGGAGCCGCAGCCGGGAAGCGCTGTGGCGGAAAGGAGAAACCTCCGGAAACGTGCTCTATGTGAAGGAAATCTGGGTCGATTGCGATGGGGATACCCTTCTGCTGAAGGTTGACCCTTCGGGGCCGGTCTGCCACACCGGCGCGCGCAGTTGCTTTTTCCGGAGGCTTGCACCGTGAGCGGCATGCTGCAAGAGCTGTTCGCCACGATCCAGGAACGGCTGACAAGCCGACCCGCTGGCTCCTACACCGCCCGGCTGGCCGAGTCGGGGGAGACGGCGATCCTGCGCAAGGTGGGAGAAGAAGCCCTCGAGGTGATCCTCGCGGCAAAGGAGGAGAGCAATAGCAGGCTGATTGCGGAAGCAGCGGACCTGCTCTACCACCTCTTCGTGCTGCTCGCGGTGCGCGGGCTGTCCCTGGCCGACGTCGAGGCGGAACTGAAGCGACGGCGACGTTGAAATGCCAGGGCCGGCTGGCGCAAAGATACAGCCGGCCTTGCACAATGGGCCCGCCAGGATTCGAACCTGGAACCTGGTGATTATGAGTCACTTGCGCTGCCGTTGCGCCACGGGCCCGAAAAGGCCCACGCCCGTGGTGTCCGTCCGAAGACAACCGAACGGTCGTGGGATCGCCTGTTGAACATATTATAGCACATCGAAGGTCGATTGCAAGTGTCGCGCGGACATCCTCTCATCACCGGTTCTGGCACGAACGGCGGCCCGAAACGCTGTTGAGATAGCGGGGGACGGCCACCGGGGAGGCGATTTTGGGCCCGTCGCGGCCGGTTGGGGGACCGCCGGAAGGGCCGATGCGGGATTGATCAGCGGATCTCGCTTGCGCCCTCGGTTCTTTTCGAGTACAATACCTGCCGCTTCGGCACGGCCGGAGTGGTCTTGGCCATATGGCACCGCGCGGAGGAAACGCCCATGGAGATAGAAGCTGCAGCGCCGCAGAAAGAGGGGACCGCAGTCGAGCCGACAACGGAAGCCCCTGTTGAGCCAGAAGTTCGCCCCCATCGAGCGCCCGGTCGCCGTTATGTCTACAAACGCTGGTGCAAAGGTTGCGGCATCTGTGTGGCCTTTTGCCCACAACACGTCTTTGCGCTGGGCGAGGACGGTCGTGCGGAGGTCGTGAATCCGGAAGCCTGTACAAACTGCCAGATTTGCGACAGGCTCTGCCCCGACTTCGCGATCACCCTGACCCCGTGGGAAGACAAGTACGGAGAGATGTTCACCCCCACTTCTCTTGGCCAGGACAAGGCCGAGGGAAGCCGCGGGGCAATCCATTGAGGGAGGCCGCAATATGCCGAGGCAGGACCGCGTCCGTTTCCTGATGGGCAACGAAGCCTGCGCAGAAGGCGCGCTGGCAGCCGGATGTCGCTTCTTTGCGGGATATCCCATTACGCCCTCGACCGAGATCGCGGAGATCCTCGCCTGCCGACTCCCTCAACTGGGCGGCAAGTTCATCCAGATGGAAGACGAGATCGCGAGCATCTCCGCCGTCGTCGGGGCATCGCTCGGGGGGCTCAAAGCGATGACAGCCACCAGCGGCCCCGGCTTCTCCCTTATGCAGGAGACCATCGGTTTCGCGGCGATGGCTGAGATCCCCTGCGTGATCGTGGACGTGCAACGGGTCGGCCCATCCACAGGGCTTCCGACGCAGCCCGCGCAGGGAGACGTCATGCAGGCCCGATGGGGGACCCACGGAGACCATCCGATCATCGCCCTTGCCCCGTCCACCGTGCGCGAGTGTTTCGACCTGACGGTGCGCGCGTTCAACCTCTCCGAGCGCTACCGCACGCCGGTCATCCTGCTGATGGATGCCGATGTGGCACACCTGCGGGAAAAGGTCGAGCTGCCTGCCCCAGGCACCTATGAAGTCGTGGAACGGCTGCGGCCCGGTGTACCCCCCGAATGGTACTCTCCCTACAGCGAGGCCGAAGGGCCCGTGCCCCCACTGGCTTCCTTTGGGGAAGGATACCGCTTCCACATCACGGGGCTCTTCCACGACATCAACGGTTTCCCGACCACCCGACTGGACGAGATCAACCCGGCGATCGAGCGCATGTTTGCCAAGATCGATCTGCACCTGAACGAAATCCTCCAGTGGGAGGAATACACCCTGGAAGATGCGGAAACCGCGGTCGTGGCCTACGGCAGCGTCGCTCGCGCCGCCCTGCACGCGGTCAAGGCAGCCCGCGCGAAAGGGATGCGGGTGGGCCTCCTGAAACTGCTCACCGTGTGGCCCTTTGCCGCCCCCGCGGTGGCGCAGGTCGCGGAGCGCTGCGGCATGCTGATCGTTCCGGAAATGAACCTAGGCCAGCTGGCCCTGGAGGTGGAAAGGGTCACGTGCGGTCGGGCGCGGGTCCGCCGCGTGAACCGCGCGGATGGTGAGGTGATCACCCCCGCACAGATCCTGGCAGCCTTGCGGGAGGAGTGAAGGCGATGGAGCGGCACGTTCTGTCCGATGTGGAGCGGCACTACCTCAGGACCAGCAAAAAGTTCCCCACTGTATGGTGTGCCGGCTGTGGCCTGGGGATCATCATGGGCGGGATCATCCGGGCCATCGACAGCCTCAAACTGGACAACGACCAGGTGGCGATGGTATCGGGGATCGGATGTACGGGCCGAATGCCGGTGTACCTAGACTTTAACACGCTCCACACGACCCACGGGAGGGCCCTGGCCTTTGCGACCGGGCTCAAGATGGCGCGGCCGAACCTGACGGTGATCGTCGTGATGGGCGACGGCGATGCTCTGGCCATCGGCGGGAACCACTTCATCCACGCCTGTCGGCGCAACATCGACCTGACGGCGATCGTGGTCAACAACCTGACATACGGTATGACGGGAGGCCAGTATTCCCCTACGACGCCGCAGTGGGACCTCGCGACCACTGCACCGTACGGCAACCTGGAGCAGCCGTTCGACATCGCCGAGTTGGCCCGCAGCGCCGGGGCCAGCTTCGTCGCCCGCACTTCCGCCTTTCACACGACGGAGCTCCCCCGCTTGGTCGCCCAGGGAATCCAGAAGAAGGGCTTTGCCGTCATCGAGGTGATCAGCCACTGCCATACGAACTATGGCAAGTTGAACCGCATGGGCGGCGCGGTGGAGATGTTGCAGTGGCAGAGGGATAACGTCATCCCGCTGGCTCGGTATGAGAAAATGTCGCCCGAAGAGCGTCGGGGCAAGATTCCCCGCGGGGTTCTCTTCGAAAAGGAAGCCCCCGAGTACGTGACCGAGTACGAGAAGCTCATCGCCCGGGCGATGCGGGAGGTATCCCAGGAGGAAGCCCGATGAGCGTCGCAGGCGGACATTCACCCTGGCGCTACGAACTGCGCCTTTCCGGGCTGGGAGGCCAGGGGCTGCTTCTTGCGGGCCGGTTGCTCGCAGAGGCCGCCGCGCTCTACGACGACCTGTATGCGACACAGACGCAGTCCTACGGTCCGGAATCCCGGGGCGGAGACAGCCGCTCGGACGTGGTCATCAGCGATGCGCCGATCGACTATCCGCACGTCGTCCAGGCGGACCTCCTGCTCGCGATGAGCCAGATGGCGTGCGACCGCAACTACTACGCGCTGAAGCGCGATGGCCTCCTGATCGTCGACGCGGAGCAGGTACGGCACGTCCCCACAAACCGGGCTTTCGTCGTACCCATTACGCGCCTCGCCCGCGAGGAGGTCGGGAAAGCGGTGGTGGCAAACGTCGTCGCGCTGGGCATCATCGTCGCGTTGTCGGGCGTGGTCTCACGGCAGGCGATCACCGCAGCGGTACTGTCCGGGGCCCCAAAGGGAACCGAGGCGTTGAACCGCACAGCCCTCGAGGTGGGCTTCCGCGTGGGCGACGAACTGCGGAGCGCCCGCTCCATCCCGCTGAAGCACGCGTGAGGAGGAAAAGCTATGTGGCCCGTTGCGATCGATCATATTGGGATCGCTGTGCAGGACCTGGAACAGGCCATCCAGACCTATACGCAGCTCCTCGGAAAACCGGCGCAGCGAGAAAGCTTGCCCGAACGCCACCTGGAGATCGCCTTTTTCCCACTGGGGGAAAGCCGCGTGGAGCTGGTCTCGCCGACTTCGCCGGATTCGGCCATCAGCAACTTTCTGCAAAAACGCGGGGATGGATTGCACCACATCGCCTATCGCGTCGAGGATATCGAGGTCGCCCTGGCGCACGCCCGCGCGCTCGGGTGGCAGTTGATCGATGAGCACCCTCGCCCCGGCCCGCACGGTGCTCTGGTGGCTTTCATCCATCCGGCCTGCCTCAACGGGGTGCTGAGCGAATTCGTCGCCTATCCGGAACGATGAGCGAGCTGGATCTCAGCGAACTGGACTACGCGAGCTTCTGGAACCGCGCGTTCGCGGCCGCAGACCCCAGCTGGCGACGCATCCCGATGGGAGAGCGCACAAATCGGATCGTAGACCTTCTGGTCGCTCGCCGCGCTCGGGTGGTGTTGGATTTGGGGTGCGCGATCGGCCGGCTCAGCATGCGGATCGCGGCGGCCGGCATCGAGGTGTACGGGATCGACATCTCGGAAAAGGCGATCGAGTTTGCCCTCGCTTGGGCCCGCGATGAGGGAATGCCAAACGTCCACTTCCAAGTCGGCTCTGCAAGCAACCTCCTCTTCCCTGACGCGACTTTCGACGCCGTGGTGGCCATCGCGCTCCTGGACCATATGCCACTGGCTGAAGCTCAGCGGGCCGTCCGGGAGGTGCGCGCCGTGCTCAAGCCGCAAGGCCTGTTCGTCGCCTCCTTCGACAATCCCCAGGGAAAGGAGGGGCACCCCTACTACGCCTTCCCGGATGGTACCCGCCTCTACATCCGCGGCCCCTACCGTGGCCTAGTGTGGAGGCCGTACACCGAAAGCGAGGTGCGGAAGCTGCTGGTTCCTTTCGCGCTGCACGAACTGAAGCAGGAGTCCGATGGCAGCCTGACAGTGATCGCGCAGAAGCCGGGCATTGCACCCGGAACATCGGATGATTCCCTTGGAGCGGAAACTGGCCGAACTGCGGAAACGGCTGCAGGAAATCTTTGACCTCTACGGGGCCGCCGCAGTCCTGCGATGGGATCAGGCAACCTACATGCCGCCCGGCGGCGCGGCCGGCCGTGCACGACAGCTGGCCACGCTCGAAGGCCTGGCCCACGCCAAAATGGCCGACCCGGAGCTCGGCTCCCTCCTCGAGGAGCTCAGACCGCTAGAAGAGTCCCTTCCCTACGACTCGGACGAAGCTTCGCTGATCCGGGTCACCCGGCGCTTTTACGAGCGTTCCTCGCGCGTCCCGGCCGAGTTTGTCTCCGAACTGGCCCGCCACCGAGCGGCTACCTATGATGCCTGGTCCCGGGCAAGGCCGGCCGGAGACTTTTCACTGGTACGTCCGCTCCTGGAACGCACCCTCGAGTTGAGCCGTCAGCTGGCAAGCTTCTTCCCCGGGTACGAGCATATCGCGGACCCGCTGATCGACTACGTTTCGGAGCCGGGGTTGACCGTTGCCACCGTCCGCACGCTCTTTTCCGCCCTTCGCCAAGAACTCGTCCCGCTCGTGCAGGAGATCGCCCGCTGCCCCCCTCCAGACGACCGCTGTCTTCACCAGCACTTCCGGGCCCCGCAACAGCTCGCGTTCGCCCTGGAAGTCGCCCGCCAGATGGGCTACGACCTGGAACGGGGACGGCAAGACCTGACGCTTCACCCCTTTACGACGACGTTCTGCTTGGGAGACGTCCGAATCACCACCCGCGTCCAGGAAAACGACCTGACGGAGGCGCTCTTCAGCACGATCCACGAGGCGGGCCACGCCCTCTACGAGCAGGGGATCGACCCCTCGTTCGAAGCGACGCCCCTGGCTGTGGTGCTTTCCTCAGGGCTCCACGAGAGCCAGTCGCGGCTCTGGGAAAACCTGGTCGGGCGGAGCCTCCCCTTCTGGAGATACTTTTATCCGCGCCTGCAGCGGGTCTTTCCCGAGCAGCTCGGCTCGGTTCCCTTGGAGACCTTCTACCGGGCGATCAACCGGGTGCAGCCTTCGCTCATCCGCACGGATGCGGACGAGGTGACCTACAACCTCCACGTCATCCTGCGCTTCGACCTGGAACTGGAATTGCTCGAAGGGAAGCTGAAAGTACGCGAGCTGCCCGAGGCGTGGCGAGAACGGTACCGAACCGATCTCGGCGTCGTCCCTTCGGACGACCGCGATGGCGTGCTGCAGGATTCGCACTGGTTCGACGGGATCATCGGGGGAGCCTTCCAGGGCTACACCATCGGAAATGTGCTGGCTGCACAGTTCTTCGAGGCGGCTCAGCGGGAGCACCCGGACCTCGAGGACCGGTTCGCCCACGGCGAATTCGGGACCCTCCTGGACTGGCTGCGGGAGCGCATCTACCGACACGGAGGCAAATTCACCCTGACGGAAATGGTGGAACGTGTCACAGGCCAGCCGCTCGAGATCGGGCCCTATCGGACCTACCTAGGCACAAAGTATGGGGAACTGTACGGTCTGATCCAGGGCAGTTAGAGGCGCGACGGGCGAAGGTCGCGCAGTTGCAGCTCCAGTCGCTCTTCACCGGTCCAGCTGCTCGCTCCCAGGGTACAGGCCAGGTCGAGGTACGTACCCGGTGTGCATTCCGCGATCCTCCCCCCCAGGCGGAATCCGATCGCATCGCAGGCGAGCCTCCCATCGCTCAGGGTCAGGCGGAGGTGTTCCCCCTGCGGCCCTACCTGCCGCGCACGTACAACCTTCACCCGCGGGCACAGAAAAACGGGCTGGGGATTCTGCACTCCGAACGGGGCCATACGCTCCAAGGCACGGAGAAGCTCCCAGTTCAGATCCCCAAGCGCGGCCTCTGCCTCCAGATACAGGACGGGCGTGAGCGCGGACGGATCCATTCGCTCCCGGGCGAGCCCCTGCAGGCGTGCCTCCAGCTCCGGCAGGTGGGCGCTCCGCAGGGTAAAGCCGGCAGCAACTCGGTGGCCC
>JBMFPK010000108.1:0-8244 GCA_049969155.1 Chloroflexia bacterium
CCCGACGCATGTGGCGCTCGTGATCGGCGTTCGACATAAGAAAACCCCGAAGACGTTCCTTCGGGGCATAAACAGCCGTCCCGTGTATGGACGGCCGTCACGGAAAGGCCTTCTTCCATCCGGACTATACCGTCGGCCCCGGAGTTGCACCGGATCTGCCCCGAAGGGCTCGCGGGCTATACCGCCGGTCGGGAATAGGCCTGTCTGGGCCGCACCCCGCCCCGAAGGCCGGCCCGACACACGGACCCTGGGAAAGTTCCCCCGACGATCCGCTGTCGCAGCCCATTTTTCACTTGATTTGGAGCATACAACCGGGGTTGGCGTTTGTCAAGTCAGCCGACGGGCTTCCTCGACGATCGCCACCCCGGCGCTCGCACCCAGGCGATTGGCCCCGGCAACGAGCATCTTGAGGGCATCGAAAAACGTGCGGATGCCCCCGGCCGCCTTCACGCCCACCGACTCGCCCACCGTGTGGCGCATCAGGCAGACATCGTAAACGGTCGCCCCGCCCTGGGCGAAGCCGGTCGAGGTTTTCACAAAATCGGCCCCCGCGGCCGTCGCCAGCCGGCAGGCCCGCACCTTCTCCTCGTCGCTCAGGAGGGCGGTCTCGAGGATCACCTTGCAAAGGGCGCCCTTCCGGTGGCAAGCGCGGACGACCCGTGCGATCTCCCGCCCCACCACACGATCGTCCCGCGCCTTCAGGGCGCCAATCGCGAGCACCATGTCGACTTCCTTCGCCCCGGAGCGCGCCGCCTCCCGCGCCTCGTACACCTTGGCCGAAGCGGTGGTCGCCCCGAGGGGAAAGCCGGCAACCGTGCAGACCACAACCCCACTTCCCTGAAGCGCGGCGACACACTGGGGCACGTAGCGCGGGTTCACACACACCGCTGCGAAACGGTGCTCGCGCGCCTGCTCGCAGAGGGCGGCAATCTGCTCCGGAACGGCATCCGGCTTGAGCAGGGTGTGGTCGATGACCGAGGCAAGCGTCTGCTCCGGCCGGCCTTCAGCCAAGCGCGCGGCCCAGGCCTCCGCGCGAGGGGCTAGCCACTCGCGCGCCCGCCGCTCGCAATCGCCCGTACAGGGCTCACACAAAGGGCAACCGCCCTGCCGGGCGCGTTGCTCGAGCGCGGGGACAAGATCGCCCAGGGTCAGGGCCAGGAGAGCTTCCGCCGAAAGACGATCCACGCCCGACCTCCAAGGTCTACCAGGGGATCCGCTCCCTGAGGTAGGGAAGGAGCTCTTCCACGTGCACGCGAACCTGCTCCATCGTGTCGCGGTCCCGCACTGTGACCGTCGCATCCTCCAGGCTCTGGAAGTCGACCGTGATGCAATAGGGGGTACCGACCTCATCCATCCGGCGGTAGAGCCGGCCGATGGCCCCGGTGTCGTCGTAGAGGGCGCGCATATGGGGGCGCAGACGGGCAAAGATCCCCTTGGCCATCTCCACCAGGGCGGGCACGTTGCGCTTCAGGGGAAAGACGGCCACCTTGACCGGGGCGAGCAGCGGATGCAGCCGCAATACCACGCGCTTCTCTCCGCGCACGATCTCCTCGTCGTAGGCATCGAGGAGGAAAACCAGCATCGCCCGGTCCACCCCGCCGGAGGGTTCGATCACGTACGGGATGATGTGCTCGCCAGTGGTCTCGTCGTAATACCGGAGCGGATGGCCGCTCCCCTCGCTGTGGCGGCGCAGGTCGAAATCGGTGCGGTTCGCGATCCCCTCCAGCTCTTTCCAGCCCAACGGGTCCGGGAAACGATACTCGATGTCGGAGCAAGCCGCAGCGTAATGGGCCAGTTCTTCCGGCTCGTGCGGACGTACACGCAGATGCTCCGGGGCGACCCCCAGCTCGATGTACCAGCGGAGCCGCTCCTGGATCCATTCCTGGTGGATGCGGGGAGCATCCTCGGGCCGGCAGAAGTACTCCAGCTCGAACTGCTCGAACTCGCGAGTGCGGAAGGTCAGGTTCCCGGTGACGATCTCGTTGCGGAACGCCTTGCCGATCTGCGCGATACCGAAGGGGAGCTTGGGAGTCGGCCGAGCCGTGTTCAGCACGTTCTCAAAGTTCACGAAAATCGTCTGGCACGTCTCCGGCCGCAGGTAGGCGACCGATGCCTCATCCTCTACCGGGCCCACGAAGGTCTTGAACATCATATTGAACTGGCGGGGTTCGGTGAAATCGGTCCCCCCACAGTTCGGACAGCGCATCTCCGGAAGCAGGTCCGGACGAAAGCGCTGGTGGCACGTCTTGCACTCGACGAGCGGATCGGTGAAGCTGGAGACGTGTCCGGAGACTTCCCAGATGCGCGGCGACATCAGGATCGCACCGTCGATCCCTTCGACGTCGGGCCGCTCCCAGACGATCCGACGCCACCAGGCTTCCTTGACGTTGCGCTTCATCTCCACGCCGAAGGGACCGTAGTCCCAGGTGCTGGCAAAACCACCGTAGATCTCGCTGGAAGGAAAGATAAAGCCGCGCCGCTTGCAGAGGCTGTAGAGGACATCCATACTGGGTGCAGCCATTGCAGCATCTCCTGACTCTTCATCCCTCTTTTGCGCGGGGGTGGGCCTGCTCGTATGCCTCGTGCAGCTGCTCGGTGGCGAGCTGGGTGTAGATCTGCGTGGTCGCGATCGAGGCGTGGCCGAGCATCTCCTGCACGGAGCGGAGATCCGCTTTGCGCCGGAGGGTGTGGGTGGCAAAGGTATGTCGCAGCGTGTGTGGGGTGACGTCGTCCAGGCCCAGCTCTTCGGCATACTTTTTCAGCATTAACCAGAACCCCTGACGGGTCATCGGCCGGCCTCGCCGGTTCAAGAACAGGTTCGCCTGCTCGGCGCTCCGGGCCAGGTAGGGCCGGCCCAGCTCCAGGTACTCCCGCAATGCCTGCGCTGCCGTCTCGCTCAGCGGTACGATGCGCTCCCGGTTTCCCTTGCCACGGATGCGCACCTCGCCGCTGGTGAGGTTAAAGTCGCCCAATTTCAGGCTGACCAGCTCGCTCACCCGCAAGCCGGTGGCATAGGCCAGTTCCAGCATCGCCCGGTCCCGCAGGGCGATGGGGGAATTCGAACGCGCCGGAAGCTCCAGGAGGTCGTCCATCTCCTCCATGGAAAGCACCCGCGGCAGGCGCCGGCCTACCGTGGGGACCTCGATCCCCTCGGTCGGATCCTGGCGCACCTTTCCTTCACGGACCAGGAAGGCGAAGAAAGAACGGATGGCCGAGATGCGGCGCGTGATCGTCGAGGTCGCGTACTTCCGCTCCCGCAAATAGAGCAAGAAAGCCATCACGTCATCCCGCCGGACATCCGCCCACCGCTGGAAGGACCGCTGCTCCTTCAGGAAAGAATGGAACTGCGAAAGATCCGTCTCATAGGCGGCCAGGGTGTTAGGGGAGACACCGCGCTCCACCTCCAAATAGTCCAGGAACTGCTCCACTGTTTCCATCCGCCTCCTCCTTGGACATCGGTTGCCGTCAAACGGCCCGCATTATACACCGAGAGCAGCCTTATGTCAAAATTCGTCGCCCAGGACGACAGCGGACCTTCCTTGTGCTATAATGGCGACGTCGCCTCCGGCGCGTCGTGCTTCCGGTGCGCCGACCGTGTGAGCATCGAGGTAGGCCAATGGTACGGGTCTACGAAGTGCTGATCGCCCTGGCCGTGATCGTGGTCATCACCTGGATCGGGGACCGCTTCCGCCCACTCGCCGGGATTGTCGCCAGTATGCCACTCACCATCCCCCTCACGATGGCGATCGTTTACTTCAACACCGGGCGTAGCGCGGCGGCGACCGCCGAGTTTGCGGGCGGCGCTGTGCGTGGGGTGGTCGCCTTGGGCGCGTTCACCGTGGCGAGCTGGCTTGCGCTGCGGCGCGGGTGGACGCTGCTTCCGGTGGTCGTGGTAGGGTATGCCGCCTGGGGCGCAGTGCTGGGACTGTGGCACCTGGGTACCCGCCTTCTCGGGCACGGAGGATAGGGGTGAAAGACGGGCCCTGGGTGCGCGATCTGTTCCACGGAGGCCCCTCTCCGTACTGGGTGCGGTACGCAGTGGGCCACGGGCATCTGGAACCGGGCGAAGCTTCTCTGCGGCTCGTGCTCGTTCCTTCCCCGGCGGAACGCCTTTCGGATGCCCAGATCCATGACTATCCCGGCGGCCGGCGCTCTTTCCGCTGGTCGCCGCCGCTGGAGTTGCGGGTGCGCGCTCGCTTCTCCCACCCGGCAGGCGAGTTCCTCGGGACGGCGGGATTCGGCTTCTGGAACCATCCCTTCACCCATTTTGACGAGGTCGTGGCACCGCCGAACAACGTCTGGTTCTTCTATGCCTCGCCTCCGTCCGCGATGGAACTCGTGCCGGGCATCCCCGGGTGGGGGTGGAAAGCTGCAGTGCTGGACGGAGGGCGCCTTCCGGGCGTAGCGATGGCGATGGCCGGCCTGCTGCTGCGCCTCCCCGTGCTGGCTCCGGTCCTGGCCCGGCAGGCCCGCCGGTACGTCCGGGCGGCCGAGGAGCTCCTTCCGGGTGACCTGACCGTGTGGCACGACTATCGCCTCCGCTGGCAGGCGGACGGATGTACCTTCTGGATGGACGGGAACAAAGTCCTTTCCACGCCGTATGCGCCGCGGTCCCCCCTGGGCTTCGTCGCGTGGGTGGACAACCAGTACGCTGTGGCGCGGCCGGACGGCCGCTTTGCCTTCGGTCGCCTGGCGATTCCCCGGCGTCAATGGCTGGAGCTGGAATCGGTGGAAATCGGGCCTTGCCCACGGGAGAGTTGAACGATGGGCGAAACGATCTACTGCCCGCGTTGCGGGGCGGAGAACTCCCCCTTCGCCCTCTTTATGACCCTGGCCCGCTGCCGCCAGTGCGGTTATGACCTCGAGATGGTCATGGTCCGGGAGGCGCTGCGGCGCGGGGAGAGCTTGCGGGGCCAGTCGGACCTCTATACCTACGAGGTGACCCTGGAGGGAGCACGCTTCTCCCCTCGAGGGGTGCTCACCGCCTCCCCGCTGGAGATCGACGTACCGGCGCGTTTGGTGCGCATCACGGGGGAGCCCGGAACGGCGCCGGGAGTTTCCGTGCTCTGGAAGCGGCTCACGGGCGAGCACCGTGAAATTCCCTTCGAGCAGGTCGCGCGCATCGAGGTGGTCTACCATACGGAGAAGCTCTCCCGCGAGGATCACCCGTACCTGCACCACTGGGATGTCGCCCTGGTCCTGAAGGACGGTGAGCGCGTTCCGCTGGGGCGCATCAGCGCGGAACGCCAGTTCCCCGGCCCCGTCCTTTCCCATCACCACGCTCTCCGCCTGGCCCACGCCCTGCACGTGGCGACCGGATGGCCGGTGGAACAGCGCACGCAGGAAGCGCCCTCATAGGGGGAAAGGAATGCCTGAGCGCGTGCCGAATCGCCCGTGGCTGAGCGCTGCCGCTGCGCTGCTGGCGGTTGCCGTCCTCTTTCTACTCGGCCCCCTCCTGCCCCCACCGGCCGTGCGCTCCGCCCCCCTTTCCCCTCCACGCACGGTGCGGCTGGCCTTCCTGCAGCAGGGACAGCCGGCCGTGGTCTACCGCACCCTTGCGCTGCCCGAAGGCCGCCGGGAAGCCGCCGAACGCCTGCTTGCGGCGCTGCTTGCCGGCCCGACACCCGAGGAAGCCAGCAGAGGGATCGTCTCCGCCTTCCCACCGGGCCGGCTGGTTTCCCTGAAGGTGGAGGGATCGGCCGTCACCGCAACGCTCGCTCTGCCCGCCACATTCCTCGAGTCCGGGTTCGACACCGAAAGCTGCGATGCCATGGTCTGGCAGTTCGTGCGCACCCTGGAACCCTTGGGGTTCCTCCAGTTCCATCTCCTGGTCGCCGACCCCTGGGAGGCAGGGGCTGCCCGGCCCATCTCGGCCTTCCTGCGGCTACCCCCGCGGCCGGCCAAGGCACCCCTGCCCGAGGGAGACCCCGCTCCGCCCCGGCGCGATACGGTGAGCGGCCAGCCGCCCACCTATGGCCAGGGCCAACCCCAGGGCGCGCTCACCGGCAAGACGGTCTTTGTGAGCGCCGGCCACGGCTGGTACTGGGACGGCTCCGCCTGGCGTACCCAACGCGTCAACAACTGCAACTTGGTGGAGGACCTCTCCAACGCCGAGGCCGTGGACGATTTCCTGGTGCGTTACCTCTGGAACGCCGGCGCCGACGTCTGGACCGTGCGCGAGCGGGACCGCAACACCGCCGAGGTGATCGTGGACAATGACGGGGGAGCCCCGGGCTACCAGGAGACAGGCACCTGGTATACGAGCGCCCTGACCGGATATCTCGGCCTGACCTACCGCTACGCATTCGCCGCCGGCACCGAAACCGCCACCGCCTCCTGGACGCCCAACCTGCCCCAGGAGGGCGATTACGCCGTCTACGTCTGGTACCGGAACGGGAGCAACCGGGTTACTGACGCCCTCTACCGCATCTACCACGCGGGCGGCGTCACCGAGGTGCGACTGAACCAGGAGACCCACGGCCTGACCTGGCACTACCTGGGCACCTACCGCTTCCACGCGGGCACATCCGGACGCGTCGTCCTGAGCAACCTCTCCTCGCAGCCTGGACAGGTGGTGATCGCCGACGCGGTGCGTTTCGGCGGCGGCATGGGGAGCGTCGACTACGGAGGCGGAACGAGCAACCGCCCCCGGTACGAGGAGGCCTGCTTGAGCTGGGCACGCTTCCAGGGAGCACCTCCGGACGTCTACCCGAACGACCCCGCCTGCCGGCCCCGCTACGCCGAATGGGAAAAGGAGCCCGGCGAGGACGCCGTCTACATCTCCTGGCACTCCAACGGGCTGACCGGCGGCTGCGACCCCGCTTCGGGCAACGGCACCGAAAGCTACATCCATACCTCGCTGACCCCGCCGGGAAGCGCCGCGCTCCAGAACGCCGTGCACGACGAACTGATCCAGGACATCCGCGCGCTCTGGGATCCTTCGTGGATCGACCGGGGAAAAAAGACCGCCGACTTTGCCGAGGTGCGAGAGCTGGAGACGATGCCGGGCGTCCTCCTCGAGATCGCCTTCCACGACGACCCCTACGATGCGGCGGCGCTCAAGGAGCCGGACTTTCGGCTGATCGCCGCCCGGGCGGTCTACCAGGGGATCGTGAAGTACTTTGCCGCCCGCGACGGCATCCCCCCACGGCTTCTCCCCGAGCCCCCTTGCGGGGTGGTGGCACGCAACAGCGGGCCCGGGCGGGTAACCCTTTCCTGGCAGGTGCCTCCCTACAGCGGCCCGTACGGCGATCCGGCGGAACGCTACAAGGTCTACGTCGGCACCTCGACCCGCGCCTTCGACAACGGCCGCCTGGTGGACACAACCACGGCGACGATCGAGGGGCTCGCGCCGAATGCGCTCTACTTCTTCCGGGTGACCGCTCTGAATGCGGGTGGGGAATCGTTCTCCTGTGGGACAGCGGCGGTACGCACGACCGAAGGCGGCGGCCGGCCGCCGTTGCTCCTCGTAGACGGCTTTGACCGGATCGACGCCTGGGCCCTTATCTACGAGGACCTGCCCGGGCTCGGATCCGTAGCGCGCGAGTACCTGGAGCGGATGAACGCCTACGACTATGCGGTCCAGCACGGCCAGGCGCTCGCCGCCTGTGCCGTCCCCTTCGACTTTGCGAGCAACGAAGCCGTGATCGCGGGCACGGTGAACCTTCGGGACTATGCGACCGTCGATTGGATCCTGGGGGAGGAATCGACGGCCAACGAGACCTTCGACCATACCGAGCAGGCGATCGTGACCGAGTTCCTGGCCGGGGGAGGGCACCTCTTCGTCAGCGGGGCGGAGATCGGCTGGGATCTGGATTACCGGGGCGACGCCCTCGACCGCGCCTTCTACAACAACTGGCTGCGGGCCGACTACCAGAGCGACGATGCCGGGACCTACCAGGTGGCAGCCCTTGCCGGAGGGGTCTTTGCCGGGATTTCGCCCTTCACCTTCGATGATAGCACCCACGGGACGTACGATGTCGACTATCCGGACGTCATCGCCCCGCTGTACGGGGCAACCCCCAACCTGTCCTACCAGGGAGGTACGGGCGGCTGCGCCGGAATCCAGTACAACGGGCTCTACCGGTTGCTCTACCTGGCCTTCCCCTTCGAAACGATCTACCCGGAGACGGCGCGGCAGGCCGTGATGTGCCGCGCGGCCGCCTTTCTCGTGCCCACCGCCACCCCTACCCCGACCCCAGGGCCGTCGCCCACACCGGTGCCCATGACCCCTCAGATCTATAT
>JBMFPK010000109.1:0-8159 GCA_049969155.1 Chloroflexia bacterium
GAGCACGCCGCTCGTGGTAGCAACCAGGAAGTTCGTGCGCGAGGAAAGGCCGGGGGCGAAAGGCGGCGGAGGGGGGGAGGGCGAAGTGGGCTTGATCCGTACCCGTTTCCCGGATACCGCCTTCTGGGATCCGGTCGTGCGCACCGACGCGAACGGCCGGGCAGAGGTCCGGGTACAACTCCCCGACAGCCTGACCACGTGGCGCATGCAGGCACGCGGCGTCAGCGCCGATACGCAGGTGGGAGAAGCCACGGTGGACGTCGTCAGCACGCTCGACCTGCTGCTACGGCCGGTGCTGCCGCGCTTCTTCGTGGTCGGCGACCGGGCCGAGTTGGCGACGATCGTGCACAACAACACGGGCCAGGAGCAGGAGGTCCAGGTCTCCCTGACTGTGGAGGGGCTGGCATTGGAGGGCACAGCCACGCAAACGATCCGCATCCCAGCGGGAGAAAAAGGCAAGGTCGTGTGGCCGGTGCGGGTGGGACCGGTGGACGAGGTGCGCGTGCGCACGGAGGCACAGGCCGGAAGCCTGTACGACGGGCGGGAGGACACGCTTCCTGTCTACCGCTACTCGACGCCCGAGGTGGTCGCCACCGCAGGCCGCCTGTACGGGCCGGAACAGCGGCTCGAGATCGTACAGCTGCCGAAGGTCTTTGACCCCACGCAGGGCGAGCTGACCGTGCAGATCGACGGCTCGCTCACCGGCGCGATGCAGCAAGGGCTGGACTTCCTGAAGCACTTCCCCTACGAGTGCATCGAACAGACCGTTTCCCGCTTCCTGCCGAACGCGCTCCTCTACCAGGCACTCCGGGAGATGGGCATCGAACGGCCGGATCTGGAGCGCAACCTCTCCGAGATGATCGGCATCGCCCTCCAGCGCATCTACGCGAACCAGCACTACGACGGAGGCTGGGGTTGGTGGGCCAACGAGAAGAGCGATCCCTACCTCACCGCCTATGTCCTGCAGGGGCTCATCGAAGCAGAGCGCGGACACTTTGCGGTCGACCAAGACGTCCTGAGACGCGGGCGCGAATTCTTGCGGACCAACCTGCCGTCCGTCTCCCGCCTGAAAGCGTCGTGGGAGGCGAACCGCTTGGCCTACATGCTCTACGTGCTTGCCGAGTCCAGCGGGCCCTCCGGGACCGCTGCGGCGGGGGAGCGCGGGATCGCGGTGGGGCTGTTCGAAAAGCGGCACCTACTGGACCGCTATGGAGCGGCCTACCTGGCCGTGGCGCTTTCGCTGTACGATCCGGGGGAGCGGAGCCGCGTGGACACGCTGCTCAGCGACCTCCGCGGTGCCGCGGTGGTGAGCGCCACTGGCGCGCACTGGGAGGAGGCCCAGGTCGATTACCGCAACATGAACACGGACATTCGCACCACAGCCATCGTGACCTGGGCACTGGCGCGGCTCGACCCCGGGAACGAGCTCCTGCCAAACGCCGTGCGCTGGCTGATGGCGATGCGCAAAGAGGGGCACTGGTCCACGACCCAGAACACGGCCTGGTCCCTTATGGGTCTGGTCGCCTACATGCGGGCCACAAAGGAACTGGAGGGCGATTTCAGCTACACCGTCACCCTGAACGGCGAGCGGATCGGAAGCGGCAATGTCACGAAGGAGAACATCGACCAGAGCCGCCAGCTGCGGGTCGAGATCGCCCACCTACTCGCGCAGGAAGCCAACCTCCTGGTGATCGAGCGGCTCGCGCCGAAGGCCGGCCAGACGGGCAAAGGGCAACTGTACTACGCCGCATACCTCCGCTACTATCTCCCCGCCGACCAGGTGAAGGCGATCAGCCGCGGGGTCACCGTAGCACGCCAGTACAGCCCAGTGAACGCGCCAGAGCAACGGATCGACCGGGCGCGCGTGGGGGACCTGATCCGCGTCAAGTTGACGCTCGTCGTGCCCAACGACCTTTACTACGTTGTGGTGGAGGATCCGCTGCCCGCGGGGTGCGAGGGCGTGGACACGAGCCTCAAGACGACCAGCGTGGTCGGGGAGCCGCCCAAGCTGCGGAACCTGACGGCGGAGGAGCAAGAGCGCTGGTACCGCGACTTTGGCTGGGGATGGTGGTGGTTCTCGCATACCGAGATGCGCGACGAGAAGGTGGTGCTCTTCGCATCCTACCTGCCGCGCGGGACGTATGAATATACCTACGTGATGCGGGCGGCAGTGCCGGGCGAGTACCTGGTGATGCCGAGCGTCGCTTCGGAGATGTACTTCCCCGAAGTGTTCGGGCGGAGCGATGGGGCGCGCTTTGTTGTAGAGCGAGGTGAGTGAGGCCTTGGCGCATAACCTGCTGCTGACGGGGCGGCCGGGCATCGGGAAGACGACGGTCGTCCGGCGGACGCTGGAGCGGTTGCCCTCGATCGAACGGGTGGGCTTTACGACCGACGAGATCCGAGGGCCGAAAGGGCGGCTGGGCTTCCTCGCGCGCAGGCTGGACGGACAGGCGGTGGTGCTCGCCCACGTCTCGTTTCAGGGGCCCTACCGCGTGGGACGCTACGGGGTGGACATCGCGGCCTTTGAGCGCGAGATCCTCCCGGCACTCGACCCCCGCAGGGAGGGGCCGATCCTGTACGTGGTCGACGAGATCGGCCGCATGGAGTGCTTCTCGGCGGTTTTTCGCTCCCTCGCATGGGCGCTGCTGGACGACGATCGTCCCCTGTTGGGCACGCTTGCCCTCCACGGACCCGAGTGGGTGGATCGCGTGCGACGAAGGGAGGACGTCGAGATCGTCGAGGTCACACTGGCCAACCGCGACCGCCTTCCGGAAATGCTGGCGGAACGACTGCGCTCGTGGCTCCAGCTAGGCTGATGGAACCTTTATGCAAGATTCATGGAAAGTTTATGCATCCTTTATGCTCCTGCAGGCCCGGTATGGTAATCTATAGGCAAGAGAGTTCTGGGGTGAGTCCAGGAGAGGCCGAAATGCACTGGGGGGAGGAAGCGTCCAGGGCAAGCAGGGGGGAGAAGTGAGAGGGGAACAGCATCAGGCGAAGGGAGTTCCCCTCTCGCTCCGAGAACAGACCGGGGTTCGTGATCCCCCGGTTTTGTTGTGCCCACGAAGTGTTTCCTTGCACTTCTGGTCAAGAGGTCGCAGCATCAACGCTGCCCCAAACGGTGTTCCACGTGATGTGGCACAAACCGGCTGCACGTGTTATAATGGCGGCGCCCGAAGAAGCGACCGAGGCGCAGACGATGGCGAACGTGATCACCGTCAGCCGGCTTGTCCCTCTGCTCCTAACCGTGCTCCTCCTCTACATCGGGCCACCTGCCGCCCAGGGGGCAGCCATCCCGATGATCCTCATCCTGCTCGCGATGGACTTTTTCGACGGTCTAGTCGCGCGGCGCACGGGCCGGGTCACCAAACTGGGCAGCACCCTCGACATCGCCATGGATCGGCTCGTGGAGTTCGTCCTGTGGGTGTGTTTTTCCGATTTGCGCCTCATCCCGGTCTGGGTCCCGCTGGTCGTGATCACACGGGGGATGATCGTCGATGCCGTGCGCGGATATGCGCTGGCCTTCGGACAGACGGCCTTCGGCATGATGCACTCGCGGCTCGGCCGGTTCCTTGTGTCGTCCCGATTCATGAGGGACCTGTACGGGGTGACCAAGGTATGTGCATTCGTCGCCCTGGCCCTTGTGCACGCCTTGCGGCGGGGCGCTTTCCCGCGCTGGCTGCCGGCCGGGCCGCAGATCTATGCCGCCGGTTTCGGCCTCACTGTGTTTGCCGTACTTCTCTGCCTGGTCCGCGGGATCCCCGTGCTCTTCGACGCGCGCACCCTCTTTCGCCGTAAACTGCCCGAGGAGCAGTGAGGTGGGGAAGGCAGCCGCCTTCTTCGACATCGATCGGACGCTCCTTGTTGGAACCTCGCTGGAAAGTTGCTTCCTCAGGTCCGCCTGGAGGCGGAAACTGCTGAGCCCCCTTGCGCTCGCGCGCAACTTGCCTGCAGGCCTGCGCGCATTGGGGCTCGCCGGAAAGGCCAGGGGCTTCCCGATTCCCGCAGGGCTCCCGTGGCGGACCCGGTTGCGGTATGCCTTCTTCAGCGGCAACAAGGCGTACCTCGCAGGGCTTTCGCTGGAGACGTGCCACAGGCTCGCCCAAGCCGCACTGGAGGAAGAGGTCCTCCCCAGGCTGAGCCCTCGCGCCATCGGGCGCATCCGGGAGCACCGGGCCTCGGGATGCTGGATCGTCCTGCTCAGTGGAACGCTGGATTTCCTTGCCCAACCCCTTCAAGCATACCTGCAGGCCGATCGACTGCTGGCTGCCCGGCCGGAGATCGAGGGCGGCCGTCTCACCGGGCGGCTTGCCGAGCCGCACCCCTACGGTGCCCGCAAGCAAAGTCTCCTGCTCGAGATCGCCACGGAGGAAGGGATCGACCTCGCGGATTCATTCGCATACGCAGACCACCACACGGATGTGCCCTTCCTGGAGGCTGTGGGCCACCCGGTGGCGGTCAATCCGGACCGGAAGCTGTACCGCATCGCCCGGGAGCGCGGCTGGCAGATCGAGTGGTTTGGACGGGAACGCGCCTAACGACGACGGCTGTAGAAGAAGGCGACGAGGAAGAGGAGTGCCCCGGCCAGGACGATCCCGAAATAGAGGAGGCTTCCCGTTCCGATCAGATCGTTCCGCGGGTCAAAGAGCGGCATGCTGCCCTCCCGCTAGCGGGGGATCCCCAGGCCGGCATGCCCGCCTTGGCGGTCGTGGAGGTACATGCTGCGTTCCACAACCACCGGTTGATCGGTCTCGACGACGACCCCAAGAGCGGCCGTGGACGGAGCGAGCTCGTTCAACAGGACGGTAAGACGGGAGCGGGCAGGCATCAGGAAAAGTTCGGTGCGCTGTGCGCCGTGGGTGCCCAGGACAGTGACCGAAACCTCAGCTGGCTTCCGATTCGGGTTGGCGACGGCAAGCACCGCTTCGAATGGGTCGGCGGTCGCCCCCTCGGCGAGGTACCAGTGCCGGGCCAGCCGCGGCGATCCGAGCACTGCGTGAGCCGCACGGAGGTCGTCGAAGAAGGTCAGCCTGGCTACGGCGATCGGCTGCGAGGCATCGATCTGGGCGGCCAGCGAGAGCTGCGGCAGAATGGTGTTCAGGTTCAGCCGCTGCTCGCCCGGCCGAAGGGTGTAGGAGCGCCGCAAGGAAGTCCCGTCGCTGGTCATCAGCGTCATCGTGATGCCCACCGGGGTCTCGCTTGGGTTCAGGAGCGCAAGCACCGTCCAGAACGGCGCTTCCGTCTCCACACCGGGGACCGTCCACGATCGGGAAAGGATGGGCGTGCCGGGCATCCCGTAGCCCCCGGTGCCAAAGCGAACGGCCTGCTCCGCTGCGATGGGCCTGCTGGCCTGCACGCGGCATCCCAGCACCGTATGGTCCCGATAGACCTGGTGCAGCGGCAAAGCGAGGCGCATGCCACCTGCCAGTGCGAGCACCTCCTCCTGGGCAGGTCCCTGGGGTGAAAAGACCGTCACGGTCACCGCCGCGGGGTCGGCTAACGGGTTCAGGAGCCAAAGGGTCGTCGTGAAACCTTGCTCCTGCGAGCCCCCTGGGAAGTACCAGTCGCGCGAGAGGAAATCCAGGCCGGCGCTGGCGTCGGCATCGGGACCGTAGTAGAGGGCGCGTTCCACGACGACCTCGGACGCGGGCGACACGACTGTCCAGAAGTCACCTTTGGGAACGATCGGGTTGAGGAACAGGCTCGCCCTCGAGCGACCCGGTATAGAAACGACGCCGCGCAGCCGCTGCCCACTTTCTGTGAAGAGATTCCAGATCACTACTGTGCGCCGGGCTCCCACGTTGGCCAAAAGCAGCCATTCGTGCTCCGACGGAGCCGTGGCCCCTCGCACGAACCACCAGCGGTTCTGTCGCAGCGCTCCGGCCTCCAGGCGCGCCTGCAGGCGTTCCCCCAAGGCAGGATCGCCAGGCGTGCTCAGGCGCCACTGGCCCGAAGGATCGTGCAGGCTGTCCCGCCAGCCATCGAGCAGCGCGACTAGAGCGTCTTCGGCAGTGGGGGAGACCGCTTCCTCCTGGCTGCCGCCCACAACCCCGATGTAGAGCGTTTCCCCTAAGGGGCTACCCCTGCCCTCGTACACGATCCCCTGCCCGTCGACAAAGTACCCGTACGTCAGGTCCGGCAAGCCCAGAGCCTCCTGCTGAAACCGTTCGATCATGCGGAGAACAGCGGGGGTCTCGAGCATCCCTTCTGCCAGCGCCGCCGGCAGCACTTCTACCCGGAGAACGCTCGTTGCCGGGGTAGCTGCCTGCGCCGCACCCGCCTGCGCGCGCCAGCTGGCCGCCGGTGCCGGATGGGGCCGGCCATCTGTTTCCTCCCACGGGGGACGCACCCGGAGTACGGGCGCCTCCGCCGCGGGCAGATAGACGAGCACCGCTTCCTCCAGCACCGGCACCCCTTCGGCCCCCCGGCGGAACGTCACCCGATACTGGAGCACGGTATTCTCCTCGGGAAAGACAGCAAGGGCCTGTCCCGCTACCCGGCCTTCAGGATCCTCCCAAGCGCTGCTGCCCAATTCGATCCAGTCGCTCCAACTGCCGGAATCTGCCCGTGCGCGCAGGGCAAAAGCGACCGAGGCCCCCGCTGGGACACGCGCCCGGTACAGCACCCCCGCGCCGCGGAAGGGAAAGGAGGTCGGCTGCTCGGAAGAGAGGTAATACCCTTCCGCCCGACCTTCCACGAGGGAGACCGCCCCATCCCCTGCGGAAGTGACGACTGCACCGTCCAGGCTACCGGCAAGGAAATCGGTCACCGTCGTCTGAACCCATCGGCCCACAGAAGGCGATGGGTTCGCGGCAGCCGCCGGTACCAGGGAGCTCCCCAGAAGACAGATCAAGAGCGCGATCGGCCACCGGGTAAAGCACTTGGGCATTTCGCCCTCCTAGTCCTGAGGGCTGTAGTCAACCCCCGTGGTGTAGACGTTGCCGGCGTTCCAGAGGCACCATCCCCAGCCACCGGCATCCCAGACGGCCTGGATCTGCGCCGCAACCTCGCTCGGGCCGTAGGGTGGGGAACCCAGGTCAAAGTCCTGCAACCAGGGGCGGACGAGCGCCCGCTGGGTCTCCGTCATCTGGGCGTGGGCACGGATCACCGTCTCGCGGACGATCTCATAAGGGCAGGCGTTCGGATTCGCGCAGCCGAGCTCCCCCGGGGAGTAGTGCGAAGGATATGCCATCGGACAGATGTAGTCCAGATAGTAACCCAACCTGGAGATGTCCTGTCCCTGCTCCCACATCTTGCGCCAGGCCGCGTAGCCGAAGACATCGGCGGAGATAAAAACGCCGGTAGGGGCCAGCTGCTCGTACGCATACTGCACAAACGACGTGATCGTCTCGTACTGCTTCTCGATGCTCGTCTCCTCGGAGTAGGCGATGATGCTCGTGTCTCCGTCCGTGGGGAATCGGATGTAGTCGAACTGTACCTCGTCAAACCCGAGCCCGGCGACCTCTCGTGCGATCGCGACATTGTATTCCCAAACCTCGCGACGGTAGGGATCCGTCCAGCGCAGGCCGGCATGGTTGCGCCAGAGCCCGCCCCAGACATTGTGGATGGCCCATTCGGGACGCGCATCGGCCAGGCGGCTGTCCTCGAAGGTGACGATGTAGGCGATCGTATAAATGCCACGCTCCTTGCATTTCCGCAGGACCTCGAGGATATCGAACCGGGGATCGGATAACCCTAGTTCTTTCACCAGCGGCACTTGACTGTCGTAGGTCACCGCGCCGTAGGCATCCTTGACCTCGATCACCATAGCGTTCAGTTCGGTGCGGTCCACAAAGTCGAGCAGCTCCCCGAACCAGTCCGGTGTTCCCGCGACAAAGCCCGTCACGTAGATCCCCTGCACGGCAAATGGGGTAAGGCCGATGGTTACGCTGGTCTGCTCCGTCACCGTGACCACAGCCCGCGCAAACCCGGGGGAAAGGACCTTGAGGATCTCCGTCTCCGCCGTGCCGTCCAGGTGAAAGCGCCCGGAGTCGTCCGTATGCACGTACCCTCCGCTCCACACCACGCGCGCTCGCGCAATCGGCCGCCCATCGCGCCCGTCGCGCACCACGCCGTCCAGAAAGGCCGGGCGCAAAAGGATGTCCAGGTGCGTGGTTGGGCCCGGCTCCGTTTCCACGGGGCGATAGCCAGGTGCCCGG
>JBMFPK010000110.1:0-8146 GCA_049969155.1 Chloroflexia bacterium
GCAGCGCCGGCGGCCGGCATGTCGAAGTAGTAGCGCACCGAGACGGTGAGGGAGATCGGTTCCCCCTGGATGTAGTGCTCCTCATCGGCCGTGACGAGCACCTCGAGGTCCGGCTTCCGGTACTCTTCCACCTGCAGCGCCTGGCGCGTGACCTCCTCACCCACGACAAGCTCCACGTGGTAGGTCCCCTGGGTACCCCCCGGAGCCAGGAAGAAGGCCTCGTGGACGGTGCCGAACGGGCCGGTCGCCAGTTCCCGGGTGGAGAGCACGTTGTCGCGGGCGTCGCGCAGGCGAAGGAGCACCAGGGTTCCGGCCGGCGGGACGCTGTAGACGGCGTCCGCGTCGTTGCGGACGACGCCCCGAACGTAGACCGTCTGGCCGGGGCGGTAGATCGGACGGTCCGTGTAGAGGTAGACCCGGTAGTTCCGCCCGGCTGGCGGCCCCGGCGACCACCACCATTCCCACCAGCCCGTGCGCGGGTTCCACTCCGGGCCGAAACCACAGACAGTGGTCTCCCCGTCCACCTCCGCCAGGGCGAGCAAGGGCGTTGTATCCCCGTGGACCGTTGCCTCGAAGAACCCCCGTGCATCCGTGGTCGCCTCCCCGTAGAGGCGCCCTGCGCGGTCGTAGAGCCGGACGAGGGCGCCCGCACGGGGTTCACCGGAAGCGATCGTCTGCAGGGCGCCGCGCACCTGGAAGACGGCCTGCGAACCTACCCCGGCCCCCGCTTCCTTCAGGATGAGGGTGTAGTGGGTGAGGACGACGATCAGCGCATCCGCGACGTCTCTTTTCCCAAGCGTCAAGACGTAAAGGCCCGGTCGGAGGTCTGCCGGAAGGACGATCTCGCCCGAGGCGGGCTGTTCCCAAAGGCGGAGCCGCTCGAGGCCCTCGAGGTCGATCGGCGCTTCCTCCTTGATGGCGGAAGAGTAGGCGGCGAGGAAACGCTCGGCAGGAAGGCGATAGAGTCCGAACCGGATGCGCCGGCCCGAACCCTGAAACTGGATGCGGCGACTGCCGGCGGCGTCCAACACCTGCACGTTGGGCCCGTAGCCGAAGGAGAAGTAACTCTCCACGCGAGTGCGGAACTTCCACTCCAGGGGGCGCTGCATCAGGGGGGTCCCGCCGGCCGCGCGGGCGGAACGTTCGAGCCGCACCTGGTAGGAGACGCCTTCCTCCAGCCCGAGGGTCGGGGTGAAGAGAAGGCGGTTCTCCTTCCATCCGAAGGTGCCGCTCACGGGCGGGGTGATGCGGAACGCGGCCTCTACCGAGGCGTGGTCGGTCGGCCGGTCGAACTGGATGAAGATCGGATCGTCCCAGGATGCTTCGCCGCGTGGTGCAGCGTCCAGCACCCCCGGGCGGGTGGTGAACGAAAAACGGAGCGGGGAACGGAGGGGCTGCCAGCCGGTCGAATCCGCGACCGAGGGGGCGATCTCCACGATATAGGCCGTATCCAGATCCCAGCGGGCAGTGGGCGAGAGGACAAGCGTGTGCCCCTCCCAGCGCAACCGGATGGGCACCTCAGGCTCCACGGAGAGCGCCGCCTCGACCGAAGCGCGGTCCGGCGGGAAGGGGAAATCGAGCCGCACGGGCTCGTCCACGGCCCGGCCAAACACCTCTTCTCGGGGCAACTGTGCCGTGACGAACGGCTCTACACGGAAGGGAAAGGAACGTCGACCACGGAAGCCCGAAAGCAGCGCCTGGTAGCTCGTTCCGGGTTCCCAGCCCGGAAGCGGCGCGAAAGCCAGGGTGCGCTCCGTCACGGCCGACCAGCTGCCTGCCTGCCGGGGAAAGATGGAAAAACCCGCCGCGACCTGCGCGAGGCTTATCGGCCGGTCGAAGAGGACGTAGAGCGGGGTGTGCAGGTCGAACGGCACGGGGGCGAACGGCGGGCCGAAGCCCCACCGGAGGACCTCCGGGGAGGCGGCTGCGGTCGGTGGGGGGAGGGTCGCGGAACCCAGCGGGGTGGAGCGGTGGGGAAGGGGAGGCAGCCGTCCTATCCCGACCGTTTGGAGGAGGAGCGTACCGAGGAGGAGCGTCGAGAGCAGCAGCACAGGCGCGCGGCGCATCGGGCACCATCCCTTCATCGCACACCTCCGGATTCCGAAGCAGGAGGGAAACCGTTCACAGCCATTGTAGGCAAAGTGGGGGTGGAGACCGCGCGCGAAGACGATACCCAGGCGACGACCAGCCTACATCTCCTGTACGAGCGCGTCGTTTTCAGTGACCGCCAATTGGCGCAAAACTTTTTCGGCGAGTTGTAACAACCACTTGACATTTCGCGCGAACTGTGGTAGAATGGGCGCGCGTTGCAGGAGGAAGCGCTGCGCACTTCGAGGGCAAAAGGCCGCCGGGGCACGGAGGGGGAGCAGGGGAAGGGAGAAGTGCGCAGCGCGGGGAAGGGAGCGGGCCGGCCGGCGGGATGGTCCTGCTGGCCGGCCCGGGTAAAGACGGACGGACCGGGAAGCGCAGGGGTGGGGTGCGGGGCCTGCCGGCCGGCCCCACCAGGGGGACGGCCCTACAGCCGGGGGCCCACCGCGCACGGGAAGGTGCAGCCCAACCGGGCAGCCCCGACAACGATGGAGGTGATTTGAAAAAAACGCGATCCTGTGGTATAGATACGCGCGGTTTTGACCAAGGAGCAACCGGTGGTCTCCGTTACGTGCACCGGGTGCGGCGGTCACTCTCCCAGAAAAGTCGCTGCACCCCTATCTCCGGTCCGATCCTTTCCCATATCCCGAGCGGGTACTTTCGGTGAGGCAGCGGGCTTCCCCTCGGCGGCGTCGACCTCCCGCCGAGGGGATTCGATTTTTCGCGCGCTTAAACGAAAGGAGGCAAGCCTTGCGGACGCTATCCAATCGGCTTATGGTGGCCAGTGCCCTGCTCCTCATCCTGGCCGGACTCCTCTGGTTTGGCGGAAACCTGTACCTGAGCGGCAAGGCGCAGCGGGTCACCGTGCTCCGTGCCGCCGTGGACATCCCACGCGGAAACGTCGTCTCGGAAGCGATGCTGGAGACCGCGGAGGTTCCGCGGGGACAGGAGGGGGCGTATGCGCGAAGCGTCGCCGACGTTGTGGGGAAAGTGGCTCGGGTGGACCTCGTAGCTGGAACGCCGATCCTCCTGCGGATGCTTGCGGATGAGCCGCCCCCGCCCGGGAGGATCCTTCCCGGGGGCCGCGTGCTCCTGCCGGGCCGCCTGGCGGTGGCCGTGCCGCTCGACCCGCTCTCCGCGGCCGGTGGCGCGTTGCATGCTGGCGATCGAGTGACTCTCTATGCAACGCACCCCCTGACGGCAACGGCGGGGGTCCTTCCCCCGCTTGCGGAGCATGTGCGGGTGCTGGATCTCTTCAGCGGGAGCGGCATTTCGCTCCTTTCTGCCCCGGCCGAGAGGCAGGCCGACGTTGTGCTCCTGGAGGCCGATCCGCCGCTCGCGGATCGGATCGAGGAAGCCCTGCGCCGTGGCGGCGTGCGGCTGGTCCTGGAAGGTGGGGGAGGCACGAATGAGTGAGCGCATCACCTTCGTCACGGGCGATCCATCGTGGCCAGCGCGCCTGGCGGAGCAGTTCCGTTTCCTCCCGACGGGTACCCTGCCCGACCTCTATACCGCAGCCCAGGTGCTCCCCTCCCTGCGGCCGTCGCTGGTGATCGTCGACGATCGGGTGGCCAACGGCCTGGGGCCGGCCGAGATTTCGTACCGGCTGCGCCAGTGGCTCCCGCACAGCCGGGTGGTGCTCCTGAGCGGGCCCGCCACGGTGGGAATGCAACTTCCCGGCGTGACCGTCCTTGCGCGCGACCTCCCGATCGCGGAGCTGGGGAAAGCGCTGAGCCTTCCCCAGCGCGCCGTCTCCCGCTCGACGGTGATCGCAGTAACCGCGATGAAGGGCGGTGTGGGCAAGACGACCGTCGCCCTGCTCGTCGCGGCACAGCTCGCCCGGCGGCCGGGACGGGTGGTGATATGGGACTGCGACTTTCCCCAGGCGCTGATCCACCAGGCGCTGCGGCTGCCCTCGGACATCCCCACGATCTGGGATTACCTGGAGGGGCTGGACCGGCCGGTGGCCGACTTTGTCCAGCGGGCCCCCTGCGGGATCCACGTCCTTCCCGCTCCCCTCCGGCCGGACCAGATCGTCGTCCCGGACGAGCGGCTCGCGCGGGACATCGTGCGCGAGCTGCGCGAGCAGTTCGAGTACGTCGTCCTGGACAACGATGCGGAACTCCAGAAGAATCCGATCGCCGTAACCGCGGCCCAGGAGCTCGCGGACCGGATCCTCGCGGTGACCGATCTCGAGTACTTTTCCCTGGAAAGCTTCCGACGGCTGATGGTGGCACTGGCCGGCCTTGGTGTCGCGGAGCGCGTCGTCGTGGTCGCGAACGATGGGCGGCGCAGCGGCGAACGCCCGGATGAGATCCGGCGGGTGCTCAAGGACCTTGGGCTTTCGCACCTTCCCTTCTTCTCGATCCCGTACGTGCCGGCCATCCGGCAGAGTCAGCGTACCGGCGAACCTCCCCTCCTCAAAGAGGCCGAGGCGCTGGTCGCCGCGCTCCTCGAGGGGCATCCATGAACCGCTCGGCCTACATCACACATGCGTTCGGAGTTCGCCCGCAGGATTGCCTGGGGCCTGCGCTACTGCAGGTCCGCAGCCGGCAGTGGAGGGAGAATCTCTCCGAGGCCCTGCTTGCCGCCCTGCGGCTGCACCTGATCGACGTCGTGCCCCCCGAGATGCTCCACCCCCTTGCCGAACCGGTTTCCCGCGAACGGGCAATCCGTCGCGCGATCCGGGAGTGGCTGGAGCAACATCAGGTGGCGCTCCTCTCCCAGGGCGGGGAAGCACTGGTGGCCCACCTGTACGAGGAGGTGGCCGGTTTCGGGCCGCTACAGGCTATGCTTGCCGATCCGGAGGTCACGGAGATCAAGCTGATCGACCCCCAGACGGTGCTCGTGGAGCGGGCCGGCCGACGTCTGTGCCGGACGGTGCACTTCCTCGGCGGCGCGGAGGAGGTTCGGCGGCTCGCGGTCCGCCTTGCGGAACTGGGAGGGAAGGCGATGAGCCGCAGGGAGCCGGTGGCGCAGGTGCAGCTCGCCGACGGCTCCCGCATCCTGCTCCTCCCTTTCGAGGAGATCCCGCAGATCTTGATCCGACGCCGCGCGCCCCGGCCATTCTCGCTGGAGACCCTCGAGGCGTACGGCACGCTGGACAGCGAGGTCGCTCTGAACCTGAAGCGGCTTGCGTGTGCGCGAGCCTTCTTCCTGATCGCCGGCCCGAGCGGCGCCGGGAAGACGGCTTTCCTGGAGGCACTCCTGACCTACTTTCCTCCCCAGGCGCACATCGTGGTCGTGCAACAGGGGACCGAGATCCGGCGCGAGGGAATCCACCCTCTGATCACCCTGCTCGAGGGGTCGGACGACCCGGACTCCCCCAATTCGCTCGAGATGGTGGCCGCGCGCACGCTGAAAATGGGCGCCATCAGCCTGGTCATCGGGGAGATCAAAGGGCCGGAGGCTGCCGCCATCCTGCACGGTATCTCGGCCGGCATCAAAGGGGGCGGTGCGACGATCCACACCGACGACCCGGAGGAGGCGCTCCGTCGCCTGGCCCGCCTGAGCGCCTCCTCCCGCTTCAGCGACCTGTTTTCCGGCGCGACGCCCGAGGAACTGCGGCAGGCCGTGGCCCGATCCGTACACGTCGTCGTGCAGCTGGACCAGGCCCCCAGCGGCCGGCGCTACGTACGGGCGGTTTCGGAGGTCGAAGTCGCCGAAGGGGGCTGGCTCCTGCGCCCGATCTTTGTCGCCCGGGTGCAGTATAGAGAGGGCGAAGAGGCGGTCACCTGGGAACGGGTACAGGAGAGCGGTACGCGCATCCAGGCCCTCTGTGCGGCCTACGTCGAAGCGGAATTGCAGTCCGATCGGCTCGAGGCGGAACGGCGTGCGGAGACGGAACGCAGGTTGGCCTCCGCAGCGGCGCTCGCGCGCAGCGGCGAGTGGGCGCGCGCGGAACGGGAGCTCCAGGATCTCCTTGCCCTTGCCCCCGGGGACATAGACGCGGAGCGGCTGCTGGAGCGCGTGCGGGAGGAACGGGCACGCGAAGACCGCTCCCGCGAGGAAATGGCCGGCCGGCTGCTGGAGGAAACGGAAGAGGCCATCCGGTGCGGCGATCTGGACCGCTTGGAGCGGCTCCAGGCGGCCGCGTTGCGGGCACAGATGGAAGGGGTGGCGGCAAAGATCGAAACGCGCCTGTGGGAAGCCCGGGAAGCGTTGCTGCCGGTCTCCGAACTCTTTGCCTTGGCGCTGGAGCAGATGGAGCGGGGAGACGAACGGGCCGTCCGGCTGCTGCGGGCGGTACTGCACCGCCAGCCGGACCACCCCGAAGCCCCGCTCTATTTGGAGCTGGTCGCAGGAGGTGGCCCGTGATGCAGATCCTCCTGAACGCACGATGGCCGGGGCTCGCGCTTTTTGCCTGCGGTGGCCTGCTGCTCTGCTGGTCCCTGCTTGCCCCGCAGCTGGAACCCCGGGATCTCCTTCGCTGGGGGCGAGGCCGGGTGGAGCACGCGCTTGTGCCGCTGGCTGGCCCGCGTGCTGCCCCCGGCATCGCTGCAAAGGCTCTTTGGGCCGCAGCGATCGCTTTCCTGCTGGGAGGCCTGCTCCTTGTGGCAGCGTTCGGTGTGCTCGGGGTGATGCTGGCTCCCCTGGCGGCGCTCCTGATCGGGCGGGTCGTGGCGGAACGCGCAGCACTCCGACGGCGAGAGCGTCTGGCCGAGCAGGTCCAAGGCCTGGCCCAGGCGCTTGCGGCTGGACTGGCGGGGAGCGAGGCGCTAGCGGGAACCGTCTTCTCGCTCCTTCGACGTCTCTACCGACAGATGGAGCCGCCGCTGAAAGAAGAGTTCGCTTTCCTGGAGCTCGTCCTGCGTGGGCAAGCGGACCTGGGAGACGCGCTGCCGCGCGCCGCTGCAGAGGCAGCGGAAAAACACACGCGGGCACTGCTGGAGCTGCTGGGCCTGATCTACAGAGATTCGCTCGACAAAGCCTCGCAGCGGCGGGCCCTACAGACGCTCCTCCGGCAGATGCAGCAGGACGAGCGCGTCCGCCGTACGGTGCGCGTGGAGAGCCGTTTCGGGCAGGCGTCGCAAGCGGTGGTGCTGGTGCTCATCCCGGCCTTTGTGGGCGTTGCGGCGATCGCAGGCTCGTTGCTGGGAAGCGAGTTCTCGGTGGCCGATTTCTACTTCCGCACGATGGCCGGCCGGCTCATCCTTGCCGGCGCGGCGCTGGTTGAGGGATTGGTCGTGTGGATCAGCCGCCGCATGGTGCGGCGGGTACGCTGGGATTGAGGGAAAAACTATGGACGTGACGCCGATCCTCCTGATCCTCCTGGGCGGCGGGATGGGCATGGCAGCCTACTATCGGGTGACCTCCAAGGAGGCCTGGGCTTCGCTGCGCGGCCGGATCGAAGCCCTGGATAGGCTGCAGCGAGCGCAGGTCGAACGGGCGCGTGTGATGCACCTGCTTCCCGATTTCTTGGGGGACCTGCTGCTGGGGTACCAGGCTCGGGGACAGATCCTCGAGGCGCTGGAATTTGCGGTGGCGATCGGGCCGGCCCGGGACCCACTGCGTGGGGAGATCGCGGGAGCGCTGAGGCGTTGCCGGCTGGCCGAAAGCAAATATCCCGCGCTCCACGAAGCGGCACGCAACCTGGGGGACCCGCTGCTGGTGGACCTCTTCCTGCTGCTCGAGGAGACAGAAGCGGGCGGAGGCGACATCCCCGCGGTGCTGGAATCGTACCTGGAACAGGCCTACGAGCGGAAGGCGACGCGGCTGCTCGAACAGGCGAAGGTACTGCCCTTACAGCTCCTGGGGATCACCGTGCCGCTCCTTCTCCCGACGCTGATCATCGTCGTGGTGGCCCCGTTCCTCGCCAGTGCGATACAAGCGTGGCAGGGAAGGTAGGAATATGGCTATGTATTAGGCGTAGTCTTGACAAGTATATGAGAGTATGCTAGAATGATGACGTACTGAGGAGATGGGGCAATGAGACAAAAAAGGGCGAACAGCAGATACGGACTGGCGATGGCGGTGCTCCTGCTCTCCGCCGTACTCTTGGGTGCCGCGGCGTGGCTGTCCTACGGGGATAGGAAAGCGCCTCCCACCAACACTCCCC
>JBMFPK010000111.1:0-8036 GCA_049969155.1 Chloroflexia bacterium
GTCCGACCTCGCGGATGCGTGCGGCTTCGGCGGCGTCCTTCGTCGCACGGGCGAGGTCGATGAGGGTCGGTTCAACTTCGCCGAACACCTCGATCCCGGGGATCCAGCCCTGGAGCGCGTTGAGGAAGCGCCAGGCGCTGCCGCGGTCGGCCGTGCCGTAGAACCCGACGCGGCCGCGGATGCCCAGTTCGGAGAACACGCGTCGGTACAGTTCGGCGTTCGCCTCGAGCAGGCTACCGGCGGAACGGAGGATACCGTCGTAGCCGTAGTGCTCGGTCGTGACGACCGGGAGGCCGCTTGCCGCCGCTTCCTCCCGGTCGATGGGGGAACAGAGCAGCACGGGCTCGGCTCCGCGCCTCTTGAACACGTGGCCCTGAAGGATGCGGGCCCCGTTGGTGAGGTAGTAGAGCGCGGGATTGCCCTGGATGCGGCCGGCCACGACGATCGCATCCAGTCCCCGTTCCTCCATCAGTGCGTCGAGGTGCTGTTTCATCGGATCCTCCTGCTACTCACGGCCCTGCAACGTCGGGTCCAGGGCGTCGCGCAGGCCGTCGCCCAGGAAATTGAACGAGAACATCAAGAGAAAGAGCGCTAGGGCGGGGAAAAGCACCTGATTAGGGTAGCTCTGGATGCGATCCGCCCCCTCCGCGATCATACCGCCCCAGCTCGGCGTGGGCGGGTTCACCCCCAGGCCGATGAAAGAAAGGAACGCCTCGTAGGCGATATAGTTCGGAATGGCCAGCGTCTCGGTGATGATGAGCGGTCCGATCACGTTGGGAAGGACGTGCCGCAGGACGATCCTCCAGGTCGGTGCGCCGATCACCCGTGCCGCCAGCACGTATTCGCTTTCCCGCACGGAGAGCACCTGCCCCCGCACCAGGCGGGCCGCGCCCATCCACGCGGTCAGTCCGATGCCGATGAAGATGAAGAGAAGCCCTCCCATAGCTCGGTCCAGGCCGCTCAGCGCGCCGATGAGAGTTCTGGCTTTTTGGGCTCCGATACCGGCGCGGAAGACGGCCATCAGCAGGATGATCAAGAGCATAGTGGGAAAGGCGTACATCACATCCACGATGCGCATCAGGATGTTGTCGGTGCGTCCCCCCTTGAACCCGGCCACCAGCCCCACCGCGAGACCGATCCCCATGCTGATCAGCGGCCCCATGAAACCGACGGCCAGAGAGATCCTTGCGCCGTAGATGATCCGGCTCAGGAGGTCGCGTCCCAGCTTGTCCGCTCCGAGGAGGTATCGGTTATTCACCTGGACGTACCCGCCTTGATCGACCGACTTCATGGCGGGGAAAAGGCGGACGATCCACGCGGGCGTCGCGTTGCAGTGCTCCAGGGCGGCTTCGTCGTACCGCTGAGGTGCAACCACGGGGGCCAGCAGGGCGATCAGGATGTTCAGGAAGACGATGACCGCCCCGATGATCGCGGCCCGGTTGCGCGCCAACCGGCGCAGGGCGTCCGTGGTGAGGCTGCGGCCTCGGATGTACGGCTCTGTCCTCTGAAGGCACGTTTCTAGCTGAGCCATGGGTTTCTGTCCCTAGGTATGCCGGATACGCGGATCGATCCAGACATAGACGATGTCGACCAGCGTGTTGGCGATCACCAAAAAGACCGCGAAGAGCAGGACGGTGCCCATGATGACCTGGTAGTCCCGTCCGGAGATGCTCGTGACGAAGAAACGCCCCATGCCGGGGATGCCAAAGATCGTCTCCACGACAAAGGTCCCGGTCAGGAGGTAAGCGAGCATCGGCCCGAGCACGGTAACGATCGGGATGAGGCTGTTCTTGAGGGCGTGCACGAGAATCACGCGGCGTTCGGAAAGGCCCTTGGCCCGCGCGGTGCGGATATAGTCCTGGTTGAGCACCTGAAGCAAAGAGGCGCGCGTGAGCCGGGCCACGACGGCGGCATCGGCAATCCCCAGCGCGAACGCGGGCAGCACGAGGTGCTTGGGGCTTCCCCAACCGCTTACCGGAAGCAGCTTCAGCCGCACGCCGAACAGGTACTGCAGCACAGGGGCAAGCACAATGACCGGGACAGAGACCCCGAGGATCGCGAGGCACATCGCGGCATAGTCCAGCCAGGTGTTCCGGCGCAGGGCGGAGACGATGCCGAGCGGGAAACCTATGCCGACGGTGACCAGGAACGCGAGGGCCCCTAACTTCATCGAGACGGGCAAGTTGTCGCGAAAGATGTCGCTCACGGTACGCCCGACGGCCCGATACGACGGGCCGAAGTTCATCCAGCGGAAGACGGCTTGCTGCTTGCCCGGAAAGCGGATGTTCAACAGGTACTCGTGGTCGCTGTAGGCGGGCTGCTCCCCGAAAGTAACCACGGGGATGGCCACATCTCGGACGAAGGAGAGATACTGAACGTAGAGCGGGGCGTCCAGGTGGTACTTGGCCTCGAGCTGTCGGATGGTCTGTTCGGGCAGCTGTTTGGCCTCGAGCGTGAAGGGGCCTCCGGGCACGGCGTGCATGAGCACGAAGGTGATCAGCGAAATGACCAGGAGCACCAGGAACATCCAGAGGATACGCCGCAAGATGAAACGTCCCACGCGGGCCTCCAGGACAGAATCGCGATCCGAACAGGGGCTCCGAGCGGGAGAGGGCGATTCCTCTCCCGCTCGGATGCCCGAAAGAAGCCGGCCTACTGCACCAGATCCCAGTCCCAGTAGAATTCCGTGCCGTTGACGGAGTAAGTGCGCTTCAGGGTGGGCTTGGTCAGCTCGGCGGTCACCGGATAGTAAAGCACCATGGTGCCGGCGTCCTCCACGCAGAGGATCTTCTCGGCCTCCGTGTAGAGCTGCAGCCGCACTGCCGGGTCGGTCTCCACCCGGGCCTTGTCCACGAGCTCGTCGAAGCGCGCGTTGCTCCAGCGGCCGTAGTTAAAGGTCGAATCGGAGCGGTAGACGTCCCGCAGGTAGTTGTTCGCGTCGTTATAGTCCGGACACCACCCGGCGCGGAAGATCTGGCCGGCGTCCTTCTCCTGCTTGGACCAGTATACCGCATTGTCGATCTGCTGCAACTGCACCTGGATGCCCAGCACCTGCTGCCACATCACCTGGAGCGCCTGGGCGACGTCGCTCAGGGTCTTGGCGGTGCCAAACTCGACGGTGATCGGGGGCAGCTGGTCGACCGAGGTCAACCCGAGATCGGCCAGCCCGAGGGCGAGCTCTTCGCGGGCCTTGTCGGGGTCATAGCGGATGCCCTGATCCGTAACGCTTGCCGAGGGAGCGAAGGCCACGCTGGGCGGGGTGAAGAAAGGCGCGGGGATCTCGCCGCCCCGGAGGACGTTTTGGATCAGGCTCTCGCGGTCCACGGCGTAGTTGAAGGCGCGGCGGATGTGCACATTGTCGAAGGGCGGCTTGGTCGTGTTGAAGGACCAGGCCTGGGTGCACATCCCGGGGATGATGTGAAGCTGCGGGCCCAGGTTGGGATCGGCCTTGATGCGCTCGATCTCGCTTCCGGGGATGGTGGCGCTGTCCAGGTTCCCCGCCTCGAACTCGCGCAGGGCCACCGCTTCATCGATGAAGAGGAACTTGATCTCATCGAGGCCGGCCTGCCGGATACCTTCGGAGCCGGGCCAGAACGGGTTCTTGACGAAGGTCATGCTGCTGTCGTGCACCCATTCCTTCAGCGTGAACGGGCCGTAGGTCTGGATGTTCTCCGGTTCGGTCCAGGCATCACCGTACGCCTCGATGGCCCACTGGGGTACGGCGTGTGCGTTAATGATGCTGTAGATGCCCAGGGCAAAGCCGATCTTCTCCGGCGCGGTGATCTGGAAGGTGTAATCATCTACGGCCTTGACACCGACATTCTCGCGAGGGCCGGTGCCGGCGTTGAACTCCGTGCCGCCCACGATGTACGGAGCCAGGATGTAGGCGGCCTGGGAGCCAACGGCTGGGTCCAAGGCGCGTAGAAAACCGTACACAAAGTCGTGGGCAGTGACATACCGCACCTGGCCGGATGGATCCTTGACCTCTTCGACCTTCCCGGTGACCGGGTTGTAGTGCACCCAGGGGACCTTCTCGATCAGGTGGAAGGTGTACACGAGGCCGTCGTCGGAGATCTCCCAGCTTTTCGCGATCCCCGGCTCGATCGCGTTCGTCTCCGCGTCCATCACGACTAGGCTGGGGAAGAGGTTCGCGACCAGTGTGGCGTCCCGAGCATCGATGGCCCGCTGAGGGTCGATGCTGTGAGGGTCGTTCGCGCCGCGGCTGATGGTGATCGCCTTTGGCTTCGGGGGTTGGGTCGGCTGGGGAGCGGTGGTCGGCTGTGGCGGGGCTGTGGGGCCACCGGCGGCAGTCGGTGCGGTTGTCGGCTGGACACTGGGACCACAGGCGGCGAGCGTCAGGGGGAGCAGTAGCATCGGGATCAGCAACCAGGTAACGCGTTTCATCCGACTCCTCCTTGAGACAAGGGTACCGCAAACCTATGCTCCGGTGCTGGTCCGTACCTCGCTACGCACCTCCTTTCCGATCGGCCGGGAAGGATCCCGCTGCGGGATCCGCGGGCCCATGGTCGAAGAGGGCTTGTAACTCTTCCACGGTCATCCGCAGATGCGTCCGGATCATCTGCTCGACCTGCTCCGCATCCCGGCGCCGCAGGGCCTCCAGGATCTCGCCGTGTTCCACGACCGGGTCCTTTGCCCCTCTGCCGAGGCTGAGGGCCATACGCTGGTAGACATCGGTGAGCTTCAGGTACTGGGATGCCAGGCTCGAGAGCCGCTGCTTCTTGCTCGCCGCATAGAGGGTCGCGTGGAATTCGTGGTGTGCTTCAAGCAGGAGGTTGAAGTTGTGCTGTTCGAAAGCGTGCTGCATCACATGCAGGAGGTCCTCGAGTCGATCGAGTTCCTGCTCTGTGATGGATTGCGCCGCGAGCCGCGCGGCATAGCTTTCCAGCGCTAGGCGCACCGCATAGATTTCCTCGAGGTCCGCGACGGAAAAGTTGGCCACGGAGGCGCCACGGTAGGGCGACAAGGTCACCAACCCTTCCGAAGCCAGACGGTGCAACGCCTCTCGAATGGGGGTGCGGCTGACGCCGAGCAGCCGGGCCAGTTCGTCCTGCGCGAGTCGTTGCCCCGGGAGCAACCGCCGGCTCAGGATCATCTGCCGCAAGCGTTCCACCACGGACGCCTGGATGGTCTGGTGCACCAGAGCGGGTTCGTCCGGAAGGTTATTCGGCACGAGAGGGCCTCCTGCGATCCGAAGGGTATAAGGATTGGATATTGTATCCAATATCCAACTATACCACCATCCCCCCGGGCTGTCAAATGGGTTGTCATTTCCTTCACGTATGGTAGAATGACCCTGGCAGCTGTCCGTGAAAGGAGGTCGGTATGCGCCTGGCAAGCAAGGTAGCGCTGATTACGGGAGGCACATCGGGTATCGGGCGGGCGACAGCGATCCTGTTCGCTCAAGAGGGCGCGCGCGTGACGATCGTCGGGCGCAACGAAACGCGTGGCAGACAGGTCGTCGCGGAGATCCACGAAAAGGGAGGCGAAGCGCTCTTTGTCCCGGGCGATGTGCGCTCGGCGGAGGATTGCCGCCATGCGGTAGAGGAAACGGTGCGCGCCTTCGGCCGGCTGGACATCCTTTTCAACAACGCCGGGGTGTTCGTGCCGAACACGGTGGTCGATTGCAGTGAGGAGGAGTGGGACCTGCAGGTGGACATCAACCTGAAAGGCGCCTTCCTGATGTCCAAGTATGCGCTTCCGGTGATGATCGCCCAAGGGGGCGGGGTGATTATCCACAACGCTTCCGGCTGGGGACTGGTCGGTGGCGAGCGGGCGGCGGCCTACTGTGCCGCGAAGGGTGGGCTCGTCCTGCTGACCAAGGCTATGGCGATCGACCATGGCCCCCAGGGGATCCGGGTGAACTGCGTCTGCCCCGGGGATACGGACACCCCGATGCTCGTGGAGGACGCCCGTATGAGGGGGATGTCGTGGGACGCCTACTTGGCCGCTGCTGCCAACCGGCCGCTCGGGCGTATCGGCCGGCCGGAGGAGGTGGCATACGCCGTGCTTTTCCTTGCCTCCGACGAGGCATCCTACATCACCGGCGCGGTGCTAGCCGTGGACGGCGGAGGCACGGCCGACTGAGCCGCAATTCAGGAGGTTACTTTGGCAAGGGTCGAACAGGCGCTGGCGCTCTTCGAGGCGGGCGCGAACTGTGCGCAGGCTGTCCTCTACGTCTTTGCCCCGGCGTATGGGCTCGAACCGGGGCTGGCCATGCGCATCGCTGCTCCTTTCGGGGGCGGCATGGCAAGGACGGGGGAGGTATGTGGAGCCCTAAGCGGTGGCCTGATGGTCATCGGATTGCACTGTGGACCGGACAGGCCCGCCGAGGAAGGACGAGACCGCTGCTACGAACTTACCCGTACCTTCTTGCGACGATTCCAGGAGAGCTACGGCTCCCTTCTCTGCCGTGAGCTCCTGGGATGCGAAATCCTGACGGCAGAGGGGCAGAAGTACGCCCACGAGTCCGGCCGGATCCGCGAGCGGTGCCCACGCTTTGTCCGGCGTGCTGTGGAACTGCTGGAGGATATCCTCTAGCCAGATGGGCGCCAGCTTCTGCCCGATGGGACCGGCAGAGCAAGGCTTGCGGCCTCGCCGTTACGACGAGGCCGCAAGCCCCTTCTTTACCCGATCAGCGACCGCGCGACTTCTACCGCGGTCGCCGCGTCCGGTGCGTAGGCGTCGGCGCCGATCTCCTGGGCATAGGCGGCCGTCAGAGGCGCGCCGCCCACCATGATCTTGACCGAATCCCGCAAGCCGGCCCTCCGGAGCGCCTCGATCGTATCGCGCATGCGGACCATAGTGGTCGTCAGCAAGGCGCTCATCCCCACGATCTGGGGCCGATGCTCCTGCACCGCTGCGACGAATCGCTCCGGCGCGACATCGGTTCCCAGGTCGATCACCTCAAAACCGGCCCCCTCGAGCATCATACGCACGAGATTCTTCCCGATGTCGTGCAGGTCGCCCTGCACCGTACCGATCACGTAGGTGCCGATGCGCGGCACCCCAGTCTCGGCCAGCAGAGGCCGCAGCACTGCCATTCCGGCGTGCATCGCGCGCGCGGCGACCAGCACCTCCGGGACGAACAGCTCCCCGGCTTTAAAGTCCCGTCCCACGCGGTCCATGCCCGCGATCAGGCCGGAAAGCACCTCTGCGGCCGAACACCCGCTTCGGAGCGCTTCCTGCACAAGCGCAGCGACCTCGGTGTGCTTTCCCTCGTACAGCTTCTCGGCGATTCGCTCCAGGATCTCCGACATCGAGCGGCCTCCTCACTTTGGCGAACGTCGCGTCAGGATCGGATCACTTCCCCTTCGCGGACGACGAGCTGCACCCGGTCCAGCGCGCGGATGTCCGTCAGGGGGTCCCCGGCTACGACGATGATATCCGCCAGCTTGCCGGGTTGCAAGGAGCCGATATCGTCCCAACCCATGGCCTGGGCCGGCCAGAGCGTTGCGGCCTGGATGGCCTGCATCGGAGAGGCACCGTATTCCACCAGCCAGCGCACTTCATCGGCCATCGCGGCAAAGCGCACCCCGCCCAACCAGGAGTCCGTCCCGGCCGCGAGCTTCAGCCCGGCCTGGAGGGCATAGGCAACCGAAGCGTGCTTCTTTTCCCGGTACTCGAGCGTCTCCTCGTACTCTTTCTGTGCGCGCCGCGCGACCTCCGGGTCCGGGTCGAAGCGGCGACGGTCGCACCACTTCAGGTACTCCTCGCCGATGTTCAGCGTGGGGATCCAGGTGATCCCCCGGGCGACGGCCTGTTCGATCTCTTCCGGCGAGGGGGTGCCGTGCTCGAAGGTATCCACGCCGGCCTCGATCGCCATGCGCTGCGAGGGCGGTTTGGAGGTATGGCAGGTCACCTTTTTCCCGAGCCGGTGGGCCTCGTCGACGGCGGCGTTGAGCTCCTCCTGCGTGAGATCTGCCCCGTTGTTGGCCAGTTTGATGAAATCGGCCCCTGCGCGCACCTCTTCGCGCACGGCTCGGCGGAAGCCGTAGGGCCCGTCTGCCTGGTTGGCC
>JBMFPK010000112.1:0-4447 GCA_049969155.1 Chloroflexia bacterium
CGATCAGCTCCTCCAGGTTGCCACCGCGCCGCCGGAAAGCGCGCAGGTGCAGTCGTCCCAGCCGCCCATCGGGCCGCACCGGCTCCCAGAGGACCTCTCCCGGCCCAGGATGCCCGGCTGCGTACTCTTCCCGCAGGTGCGCAGCAAACCGCATCGGATCGGGGATCAGGTGCTCCGGGCCCAAAACGCCTTGGTAGAGGAGTTTGTAGACATCCTGAATTCCCATCGCCGGGTGGCGACCCCGGTGCGCGTCCAGCAGCCTGCCGATCGCACCCGGCGCCCAGGCCTCGCGTTCCACGTCGCTCTACCCGCCGCAGCAACAACCGGAAGCCGGCCCGCAGCCGCAGGAATCGCTCACAGAAACCGCCTCCTCATCCTCCTGCAGGCCGGATCCTGGGCCATCTTCACAACCCCATGAAGCGCTCTCCGAACGTACCGTCGGTTCACGGACGTTCCCGCCCCCACAACAGGCGGTAGGTCCGCCGACACCGCAGCACTCCTCCTGGGGCTGTTCGCCGAAGAGCACTGAGCGCATCAGCGCAACCGCACACCCCACGCCGCTTTCCACCCAGATGGCTCCCGTGGGGCAGTTGCGCTGGCAGGCCCCGCACTCCATACAGGCTTCGGGATCCACAAGTTCGGCCACGGGGTGCGACTCGCGGAACACCCCGTGGGGACAGACGATGCTGCACGTCCCACAATTGATGCAACGTTCCGGATCATAGCGCAACGTGTTCGAGACCGCACCGAGCACCATCGCTAACCTCCAGCCAGGCGCAATCCGATCGAGATCAGAAGCAACACCAGCCCTGCAGCGAACAGGCCTGCCATCGAGCGAACATAGCGCAGGATCTCCCGTCGCACCCCGCTGCGCGAGGTAAAGGGAGTGGACCCGGTAAAGTTGAGGGCCAGGAATGCCGTTACGGGCGGCAGGCCAAGCAGGAAGGTACCGGAGCCGAGCAGGCGGGACACGAGCGTCCCGTCCGGGTTCCCCAGCCACGACTTCAGGGCAAAGGGGAGCGCGACCAGCCCGCCCAGGAGGAACCCCTTGGAGGAGAAATCGCGCGTGGGGATCCAGGGAAGCAGGATGGGAAAGGCGACGACGCCGGCGAGGACGGCCGCAAGCGCTCCAAAAGCGGCCAGCCGGCCAGCCAGGAACCAGAGCACCAGTCCCACGACGGCTGTCGGCCAGAGGACGTGCACGACCTCCACAGGGATCAGCACCAGGCGATCTGCCAGCCCGAAGCGGACGCGACGCATTTCGGGCGTAGCCCGACCCATCCGGAGATATGCAGGCAGGTCCTTTGCCCGCACCGGCGCGTACTCCACCCGGAAACCCGAGCGCCGCTGGACCTCATGTGCGCACACCCCCGCAGCTCCCAGCTGCGGCAAGATCAGGGTGCGATGACGCACGACTTCGCGCAACCGGGTTGCCTCGATCCGCCGGAGGAGTTCCTCGGTACCGAAGGTGCCTTTGCCGGCCGCGCACCAGACGTTAATCCCTTCGGTGTCCAGCACCAGGATGTACCCGTCGATTCCTCCCAGGGCGGAACGCAACGCATCGAAAGAGAGCGCATAGTTCGCCGTCACGAACACCGGCGCATCCGGGGTTGGGTTCCCGACGGCATACAATCCCGGGCACACCCGGTGGTGCGTCCGCCGCCATCCGAGCCGTGCCAGGACATGGACCCAACGGTCCCTCCAGGTGAGCGTGGTGGTTGTCCGATGGACCCCCAAAGGAAACCTCCTGAGATCGATGCCCCCGTGCCAAATGGCCCGCTTAGGCAACCCCTGCACACAACCCGAGCGCGTTTTCACATCCTTTGAGCCCCGAAACGCTCATCGCGCCGCTCTGCAAAGGCAACTCACCGGATGCCTTCGATCCGCCCTATGCCGAGCCCGCTTCGTCCGCCAGGAGCATACGCAGCTGCCGCGCCGTCGTCACCGCCTGGCCCTGCCAGTGGTTGTTGGCAAAGACAAAGACCGTCTCCGCGCTCTGAGCCAGCTTGCGGATCTTGGGAACCCACTCTCTCAGCTCCTCCTCGGTGTAGGAGTAGTCGTAGCGCTCCCACGCATGCTCGTGCTGCCACCACTTGGCAGCGTTCCTTCCGTGGAAGCGCACGTAGGCGACGGACGCAGTGGCTTCGGCAACCGGCGGAAGAAGCCCCTTGAGGCGTGGCTCATCCACACAGCAGAAGCCCAGATCCAGTCTACGCAGCAAGGAAAAGGTTTCCGCTCGCATCCAGGCTGCGTTGCGGAATTCCACCACCACAGGCAGATCGCCGAACCGTTCGCGCAGGTACTCCAGATAGGCGTGGTTTTCGGGCGAGGGGCGGAAGGACCACGGGAACTGGGCAAGCACACACCCGAACTTGCCCGCTTCCTGTAAGGGCTTCAGCGCCTGTGCGAACTGCCGGAAGGCTTCGCGGTTATCCTCGCGCGCGTGCGTTAGCACCTGGCTCGCCTTCACCGTGAAAAGGAACCCTTCGGGCACCTTGCGCGCAATGGCTCCCATCGTGTAGGGGTCCGGCAAACGGTAATAAGTAAAGTTGATCTCGGTGGTATCGAATTCCCGGGCATAGTAGGAAAGCATGTCGCGCTCCGGGATCCCCTCCGGATAGAACCGCCCTACCCAGTCCGCGTAGCTGTAGCCGCTTGTGCCGATCCGGATCATCTTCCGCCTCACTCGGCGCGAGCACGCCGAAAAGCATTCCGCTACCGCTCCTCGCGAACTCCATTCTACCATGCTGCGGCATGGGCGGCAACAACCGTGGTAAGGGGCCAAGTTGCGCGATCGAGGCCATCGTGCTATAATATAAATCACTTGGGCGACTAGCTCAGCGGGAGAGCGCTTCCTTCACACGGAAGAGGTCAGTGGTTCAAACCCACTGTCGCCCACCAAACAGCCGAGGGGCCCAACCGGGCCCCTCGGCTTCCTTTCGCAACGATCACCGGCGCCCTTCGGATGGATCCTGGTCCGCAGGCGCGCTTCCCTCGGCACTCAGCTGCGCTTGCAGGCCTATGGCCGGCAAAGCCTCCTGCTCCGCGCCGAAACCGATCTCCTTCTTGCTATAGAGGATCGCTCCCACGACCACGGCCAGGCCGAACACGGCAACCGCATACACATACGGCCGCGCGGCCGCGTTGTGCCCTACGCGCACGATGAGCGGGGCCACAAGGAGCGAGACCAGGTTGATCACCTTGATCATCGGGTTCAGGGCAGGACCGGCGGTATCCTTGAGAGGGTCGCCCACCGTGTCCCCGACCACCGCCGCGCGATGCGGCTCCGAACGCTTCCCTCCGTACCAGCCGTCCTCGATCAACTTCTTCGCATTGTCCCAGGCCCCGCCCGCGTTGGCCATAAAGACCGCGAGCAGCTGCCCCGTCAGGATCACTCCCGCGAGGAATCCCCCCAGCGCGGCTTCCTTCAACAGGAACCCCACGATGATGGGGGTCAACACGGCGATCAACCCTAGGCTCACGAGCTCTTTCTGCGCCGCCATCGTGCAGATGCTCACCGCCCGCGCATAATCCGGCTTCCGCTTCCACTCCAGCACCCCGGGGATGCGGAACTGCCGGCGCACCTCCTCCACGATCAGGCCGGCCGCCCGACCCACGGCCCGGATGGTGAGCGAACTGAAGAGGAAGGGGAGCGCACCGCCGATCAGCAGCCCGATAAAGACCATCGGGTCGGCCACGTCGATCACGTTCAGCGCAGGCACGTTCAGCTCACGCGCCACCTTCGCGATGTCGGTGATGAAGGCTCCGAAGAGCGAGACAGCCGCGATGACCGCTGAGGCGATAGCGATCCCTTTCGTGATCGCCTTGGTCGTGTTGCCCACGGCGTCCAGATCGGCCATGATCTGGCGGGCGTCGGGCTCTAGGTCCGCCATCTCCCCGATGCCGTTGGCGTTGTCCGCGATCGGGCCAAAGGCGTCCATGGAGACGTTGTTCCCCGTGTGGGAGAGCATGCCGATGCCGGCTAGGGAGACGCTGTAGAGGATGAACGTGATCCGCTGCGCGCCGCTTTCGGCCCGGAAGGTGCTCAGGATGAGCGCGACGACGAAAACCCCAAGGGCCGTGAAGATCCCCAGGTCGATCTGACGGGTGCGCCGATACATCCAGATCCCCACCACGACGGCCACGACCGCCCCGGCGATCAGCAGCCCGTGCGCCAGGGGCTGCCCCATCTGCACCGTATAGATAAAGACCGAGACCAGGATCGTCGCAGCGATGATCAGGATGGCCCAGACCGTGCTCTCATACCCTACGGAAAGCCCGGTCAGGATGTTCGTTGCGGCACCGGTACGGCTGGAGCGGGCAATCTCCCGGACGGGGGCATGCTTGGGATGGGTAAAGTAGGCAGTGAATTTGTTGAACCCGATCGCCAGGAGGATCCCCGCTGCCGTCGCGGCGAACACGCGCAGGTCCTTCACGTAATAGTGCG
>JBMFPK010000112.1:4457-8007 GCA_049969155.1 Chloroflexia bacterium
CAGGAGGAAGAAGCTCGCCGTGGAGATGAAGGAGGAGAGGTCGTAAGAGAGGTCCATCGCCTTGAAGGCGTCCCCCTTCGTCGGCCACCAGGAGACGGCGTAGGTGCCGATGATCGAAGAGATCACCCCGATCGCCCGCACGAGCAGGGGAAAGACGATCCACTTCAGATCGAACGGCTGGATCGCCAGCCCCAGGATCATCGCGGAAACGATCGTCACTTCGTACGATTCAAAGATGTCGGCCGCCATGCCAGCGCAGTCGCCGACGTTGTCCCCGACCAGGTCCGCGATCACCGCGGGGTTCCGCGGGTCATCCTCGGGGATGCCCACCTCGACCTTTCCCACGAGGTCCGCGCCCACATCCGCCGCCTTGGTGTAGATGCCGCCGCCCACGCGCATGAAAAGCGCGAGCAGAGTGCCCCCGAAACCGAAGCCCAGCAGCACCTCCGGCGCCATCTTCCCGTAGATCATGAAAATCGCCGTCCCACCCAGCAGCCCCAAGCCGTCCGTCAGCATACCGGTGATCGTTCCGGTGCGGTAGGCAATACGCAGCGCCTCCTGGAAGGAGCGGCGGGAGGCGGAAGCCACGCGGATGTTTCCCTGCACCGCCATGTTCATACCGATGTAGCCCACGGTCGCGGAGAACAGGGAACCCATCAGGAATGCCGCTGCACGTCCGATCGAGATGAACTGGCTCTGTCCGGCAAGGAAGGCCGTCAGGTACAGCCCCAGGACGAGGAGTACGATCAGCAGCAGGATGCTTCGGAACTGCCGCCGCAGGTAGGCGTTTGCCCCGTCCCGGATCGCCGCGGCGACATCCTGCATCTTGGGCGTGCCGGTGTCCTCCCGCAGGATCTGGCGCGCAAGCCAAAAGGCGTAGAGCAGGGCCAGTACTGCGGTAACCAGGACTCCCCACAGGCCGCCCCGTTCGAACGGAGTAGCACTTTCCAGGCCCATAGCACCTCCTTTGTCTCGCAGCGGTGTTCGCAATTTTACAACAGCTGCCCGATTGGCGCAAACGCTTGACAGAAAGCTACAATCCGGATATGCTGAAAGAAACCGATATCGGCAGCTCTCTCTCGCCCATGCGCACCAGCCTCACTCAAGCTACAATCCGGATATGCTGAAAGAAACCGATATCGGCCAGGTCGTGGGGCCAAACATGGCTCCGCTGAAGGAGGTCGACGATGCCGATCTTGCACTGGATACCCTGGCTGGATCTCTTCCTCGGCGTGCTCTTTCTCGGACTCATCGCGCTGGGGTTCGCACTAGGGCTTCTGAAAGAAGTGTGGCTCATCCTCTCCGCCTATCTGGGCGCCGTACTCGCCTCGCTCTATGGCGACCTGGTGGGTGCTTGGTTCCAGGCAGGATTGCACCGCGGACCGCGGGGTGCCGGTACGCTCACCCCGGTCGCCAGCGTTTGGGGGTTCTTCATCGTGCTTCTAGTGGTCGCCGTGCTTTTCTACTCTATCCTGCATAGCCTGACCAAGGGGGTGCGGTTGCCCGCCACGCTGCTCCTCATGGACAAGCTCGGAGGGGTCTTCCTGGGGGCGGTCTCGTCGTTCTTCCTGACTATTTTCGCCGCTCTGATCCTCAACGCGCTCCTGCTCAACGCTCCGTCCTTGAACGAATGGGCATTCCTGGTCGTGTTGAAAGCGCAACGGCCCACCTCGCCCTTGCTGCACCTGTTCTTGGCTTCGCGAGGCGCTCTTCTGGCGCTGCTTCAGCCCCTCTTGCCGGCCGGCCTGCCCTATTTCCTGAGCCTGTAGTCGCGCCGGAGAACCTTGGCTATGCACGAGCCTTCCCTGACCGCACTCGAGTATCCGAAAGTCCTGGAACGCCTGGCCCGGCATACCTCCTTCTCGGCGGGACACGAGCGCGCAAAGGCCCTTCGTCCGGCCGAAAACCCTGAGGAGGTGCGCCGTCGACTTCAGCAGACCACCGAGGCTGTCCGCCTTCTCGAGGCCCGCGCACCCCTGAGCCTGGGTGGCGCCCGGGATGTACGGCCTCTCGTGGAGCGCGCCGAACGCGAGGGAATGCTCGAGGGTCACCACTTGCTGGAGGTGCTCAGCACCCTGCAGGCCGCTTCCCGGCTCCGGCAGCTGCTGGAACGCCTCGACCCCACCTACCCGCATCTACGGGCTCTGGCCTCGGGGCTCTTCCCCCTGCCCGCGCTTCAGGAGACGATCTCCCGGTGCATCGGGCCCCAGGGGGAGGTGCTCGACAGCGCGAGCACACGCCTTTCGGCCATCCGCTCCGAGATGCTCGCGCTGCAGAGCCGCATCGCGGAGCGGATGCAGTCGCTCCTGCTGCGTTACCGCGCTTTCCTTCAGGAACCGATCATCACCCAGAGGCAGGGGCGCTACGTCCTCGCGGTCCGGACGGACCAGAAGAAAGCGGTGCGCGGCCTGGTGCACGACCACTCGGCAAGCGGTGCCACGCTCTATATTGAGCCGATCGAGGTGGTGGATCTCGGGAACGAACTGCGGGAACTCGAGCTCGCCGAACAGGAGGAGGTGCGGCGCATCTTGATGGACCTCTCGGAGGCGGTCGCACGAGAGGCTGCAGCCATCCGCCAAACGGTGGAAACGCTGGCGGAGCTCGACCTCATCATCGCGCGCGCCCGCTACAGCCTGGAATTGCAGGCGAGTGAGCCGGCCCTCGTGGTGCGGACGGACGGAAGGAATCTCCTCTGGCCGGTTGTGGAACCCGGGCAAGAAGCTGGACCGACTGCCCTCCCCGAAGAGGAGCCGCCTCTGCGCCTCCTGCGCGCCCGCCATCCGCTGCTCGACCCGGCCACCGTGGTCCCGATCGATGTCCACCTGGGAGGAACCTTCCGCGCTCTCGTCATCACCGGTCCGAACACCGGCGGCAAAACCGTCGCTCTGAAAACCATCGGCCTGCTCGCCGCTATGGCCCAGTCCGGCCTGCACATCCCCGCTGCGCCTGGATCGCGTCTCCCGGTCGTCCGCCAGATCTTTGCGGATATCGGGGATGAGCAGTCGATCGAGCAGAGCCTGTCCACTTTCTCCGCCCATATGACCCGCATCATCGAAGTCCTGCGCCAGGCACAGGCAGACTCGCTCGTCCTGCTCGATGAGCTCGGGGCCGGCACGGACCCCGTGGAGGGGTCGGCGCTGGCGCGCGCCCTGATCGAAGCGCTCCTGGAGCGCGGTTGCCTCACCGTGGCCACCACACACCATTCGGAGCTGAAGGCCTACGCTTACGTCACCCCAGGTGTGGAGAACGCCTGTGTCGAATTCGATGTGGAGACGCTTTCCCCGACCTACGTGCTCACAATCGGACTCCCCGGACGGTCGAATGCGCTGGCCATCGCGAGTCGTCTGGGGCTGGATCCTCAGATCATCGCCCGTGCGCGGCAGTGGCTGAGCGAGGAGGAGATCCGCGCGGAAACGCTCCTTGCCCAGATCCAGGAGGAACGTGAGGCGATGCGCCGCTCCTTGGAAGAGGCCCGAAGGGCGGAAGAACACGCCCGCGACCTGGAGCGGCGTTTCGAGCGCCAGCTACGCGAACTCGAGCGGCAACGGCA
>JBMFPK010000113.1:0-2228 GCA_049969155.1 Chloroflexia bacterium
GTACATTGCGACGGCCAGTTTGTGGGCGAAATCGTGCTCACAGAGCCCCTGGGCGTGGAAACGATCCTCCATATCCGCAGCGGGACACAGAAATTGCTTTCCATCGTCCCCGGGATGTCCGGGCTTTGCATAGGGGAAGGCGTCCGCTTCGACCTCGTGTCCGAGCGGTTGCACTTTTTCCGGCACGACGGAACGCGTGTGGTCTTCTAGTCGGCCCTAAGGTCCTGAAAGGAGGTGGAACATGCCCAAGGTCGCGATCATCGGTGCCGGCAGTATCGTCTTCTGCAAGACGCTGATGCTGGACATCCTGGCCACCCCGGGCCTGGAGAACACCGAGTTCGCCCTCATGGCCCCCAGCACCACGCGCACCTCGCAGGTGGAAGCGTTCGCCAAGCGGGTCATCCAGGCGAACGATCTGCCCGCCCAGGTCTGGATCACCACCGACCGCCGCGAGGCGCTCCGCGGTGCGGACTATGTCATTGCCACGTTCCAGGTCGGCGGGGTGAAAGCGTTCGAGTACGACTACAAGATCCCGCTCAAGTACGGCGTCGACCAGTGCATCGGGGATACGCTCGGGCCGGGAGGCGTCTTCCGGGCTCTGCGGAGCATCCCGGTCGCCCTGGAACTGGCCCACGATATGGAAGAGCTGTGCCCTCGGGCCCTGCTCCTCAACTACGTCAACCCGATGGCCATGGTCTGCTGGGCCCTCGGGACGACGAAAGTGCAGTTCGTGGGGCTCTGCCACGGGGTGCAGACCACCCTGGATCTCATCGCGGGCTATGTCGGGGTGCCCAAGGATGAGATCGACTTTCTGTGCGCTGGCATCAACCACATGGCCTGGTTCCTCAAGCTGGAGCACAAGGGCCAGGACCTCTACCCGATCCTGCGCGAGCGCTTCGAAAAGCCCGAATACTATGTCAACGAAAAGGTGCGCGGCGAGGTCTTCCGGCACTTCGGCTATTTCATGACCGAGTCCACCGGTCACCTCTCGGAATACGTACCGTACTTCCGCAAGAACCAGAAGGCCCTCGACCTGTACTGCGACGAGCCGGCTTTCGGCGGGGAAAGCGGTGCCTATTACAACTGGTGTGCCTTCGTCGCGCAGAAGTACGAGGGACGCGACATCCTGGCCGACGAGCCGTCCACCTTGCCCCCGCGGAGCATCGAGTACGGCTCGTACGTGATCGAGGCCATGGAAACGGGCCGCGTCTTCAAGCTGAACGGCAACGTGATCAACGGCGGCATGATCACCAACCTGCCTCCGGACTGCTGTGCCGAAGGGCCGATCTACGTCGACCGCACTGGCTTGCACAAGACCTTCGTCGGAGACCTTCCTCCGCAGTGCGCTGCGCTGAACCTGACGAACATCAACGTCCAGCGCCTGGCGGTGCTGGCCGCCATCCACGGCGACCCTGAGGCAGTCGTCCACGCCTGTGCGCTCGACCCGTTGACCGGTGCCGTACTCACCCTGAAGGAGATCCGGGACATGGTCACGGAGATGTTGGAAGTCGAGGCGCAGTGGCTGCCTCAGTTCCAGGGGAAGAAGCCGCGTCCCACGCCCATCATCTCCATCCCCAAGGATGTCAAGCGGGCCGAAGTTCCCATTGACCCTGCGCTGGCGATCTTCGCGCGCTTTGGCGAGCTCGGCAAGCAGGAATAAGGAGGAAAACGATGGGACGACCGATCACACTCTTCACGGGACAGTGGGCCGATCTGCCCCTCGAGACACTGGCCAAGAAAGCCAGCGAGTGGGGGTTCGACGGCCTGGAACTGGCCTGCTGGGGCGATCACTTCGAGGTGGACAAGGCCCTCGAAAGCGACCGCTACGTGCGGGAAAAGCGAGAGCTGCTCGAGCGCTACGGCCTGAAGTGCTTCGCCATCAGCAGCCACTTGGTCGGCCAGTGCGTGTGCGACCCCATCGACCATCGCCACAAGGCCATCCTTCCCCCACGTATCTGGGGTGATGGCGATCCTGAAGGCGTGCGCCAGCGGGCCGCAGAAGAGATGAAGAACACCGCACGCGCTGCCCGCCTCTTCGGGGTGAACGTGGTGAACGGATTCACCGGAAGCAGCGTGTGGGGCATGTTCTACTTCTTCCCGCCGACCAGCCAGGCCGATATCGACGCCGGCTACAAGGACTTTGCCGCCCGCTGGACCCCAATCCTCGATGTCTTCCAGGCGGAGGGGGTACGCTTCGCGCTCGAGGTACACCCTACGGAGATCGCCTA
>JBMFPK010000113.1:2238-7929 GCA_049969155.1 Chloroflexia bacterium
CACCGCGCGGCGGGCCCTGGAGGCGATCCACTACCATCCGGCGTTCGGCTTCAACCTCGACCCCAGCCATTTCATCCACCAGTTCATCAACCCGGTCTTTTTCATCGAAGAGTTCCCCGACCGCATCTTCCACGTCCACGTCAAGGACTCTCGGGTGCAGCTGAACGGTCGCAACAGCATCCTCTCCTCGCACCTGGACTTTGGCGATCCGCGGCGGGGCTGGGACTTTGTCTCGCCCGGGCGCGGTGACGTCAAGTGGGACCATATCATCCGTGCCCTCAACCGGATCGGCTATCAGGGTCCACTCTCCATCGAGTGGGAAGATAGCGGCATGGACCGCGAGTGGGGCGCGCGCGAGGCGCTGGCGATGATCCGCCGCGAGGACTTTACCCCCTCGGCCGTCGCTTTCGATGCCGCCTTCGCGGCCAAGAAGTAACCTGTCGGGCGGGAGAGCGGCCGCTTTCCCACCCACAGCCTGTGACCACCGGGAGGATGCGATGAGCGAAGAGGTCGGCTTCACCACGATGGCAGGAGCTCGGGCCGAGGGCCAGGCTCCGGAGATCGGCGTCGGCATGCTCGGCTACGCCTTCATGGGCAAGGCCCACACGAATGCCTACAAGAAGTACCCGTACATGATCTACCCGCCTGTCGCTATCCCTCGTCTGGTCGCGATCTGCGGGCGCAACGAGGCGATGGTGGCCGAATCGGCGCGCCGCTACGGGTACCAGACCTACTACACGGACTGGCGCAAGATGCTTGACGACCCGCGCATCCAGCTCTTCGACAACGGTGGGCCGAACGATGCCCACGCGGAACCGTGCATCTACGCCGCCCAGGCCGGCAAGCACATCCTGTGCGAAAAGCCGCTTGCCCGCACCGGCGAGGAAGCGGCGCGCATGCTGGAGGCGGTGCGCAAGGCCGGCGTGAAGCACATGGTCGCCTTCAACTACCGTTTTGTCCCCGCGATCCGCCAGGCACGCCAGCTGATCGAGAGCGGGGCCCTGGGGAAGATCTACCACTACCGGGCGGTCTACCTCCAGGAATGGGTCATGCCCCACTACAATATGCCCAAGATCTGGCGGTTGGACAAGCAGGTGGCCGGTAGTGGCGCGCTGGGCGACCTGGGCGCGCACATCATCGACCTCGGGCGCTTCCTCGTGGGCGAGATCGTGAGCGTCGCCGCCATGACCCGCACGTTCATCACCGAGCGCCCGCTTCCGGGCGGCGGCACCGGCAAGGTAGATGTGGACGACGCCTTTGTCGCCGCGGTCGAGTTCGCAAACGGAGCGATCGGCACCCTCGAGGCCACGCGCTTCGCGGCCGGCCGCAAGAACCACGAGGTGCTCGAGATCAACGGCGAAAAGGGCAGCATCCGTTTCAACCTAGAACGGATGAACGAGCTCGAGGTCTTCTGGGTGGGCGAGGAACCGAAGGAGACCCAGGGCTTCCACAACGTCCTGGTCACCGAGGGGTATCATCCCTGGTGGGGGTACTGGTGGCCCCACGGGCACATCATCGGCTGGGAGCACACCTTCGTCCACGAGATCGCCCACTTCCTCGACTGCATCGTGAACAACAAGGAAGTCGCCCCCTACGGCGCGACCTTCGAGGACGGGTACCGCGCCGCGGTCATCTGCGACGCGATCCTGGAATCCGCTGCCACCAAGCGGCAGGTGGATATCCGCTACTAGCAGAGAGCACGGCGGGGTGGCGTTGCCACCCCGCCGTACCCACGCTTGTGAGGGCCCTTCCGATGGGCCCAGCGTCAAGCAGCGCGTGTCGATGTGAAGGAGGCAGAATGATCCGGAAGCGGTTGCCCACGCTCATTACCGGGCTCGTGTTGATCGTCGTCCTGGTGATCCTGCGACTCATCTTCCCACGGCTGCTACCGGGCACGGCCGGGCAGGTGGCCGCCTTCTTGACCGTTTTCCTCGCGATCCTGCTCGCGTTCATCTTCTTTGGCGTGTTTCTCGTTTCCCTTTGGCTGAGCGGCAAGGTGCCCCGACGGACCTATCAGCTGGTCGAGGGAGTGATCATCGCCGGCATCCTGCTCGGGGCATTCGGCATGTTTCAACCCTGGCTGCGTTTTGGATACCAGCGCGGCTTCGCGCTCCTCTTCTACTCGACGTTGGCGTTCATCGTCTGGAGCCACATCACTCCGAAGAACAACAGATAACCGCTCTCGTGTTGCACTGAAGGAAGGAGAACCCCTATGCCGCTCGTCGATCTCCGCCCTCAAGCTGTCCGGCGTACTCCCGAGGAGATGGTCCAGCACTTGAAGAGCTTTCACCTGGAGCTGAAGTTCTCCGCTGGGATCTGGTACTTTTCCCCTGCTGCAAACCGCTTCCACGCTTCCTATGGCGCGCAACGGGACATCTCCGCACGGCTGGAGGTTGCCGCCCGCCTGCGTGACAGCGGTCTGGCAGGGATCGAAGCCCATTACCCGAACGAGATCAACGAAGAGAACCTGCCCGTCTGGCAGTCGTTCCTCTTGGATACCGGCATCCGCCTCGTGACCGTCGTGCCGCTCCTCTTCTGGGACGAGCAGTTCGAATGGGGATCCCTTTCCAACCCGCTGGAGGAACCCCGACGGGCCGCCATCGAGCGCACCAAGCGTGCCCTCGAACTGAACCGAGAGCTGGGTACCGACTTTGCCGTGGTCTGGCCGGGGATCGACGGCTACGAGAACCCGTTCGGGCTCGACCTCGTAGGGATGCGCGACCGGTTTGCGTGCGCTTTGGCGGAGGCGATGGACGCCGTCCCCGGGGTGCGGGTCGCTTTCGAACCGAAGCCGTACGAGCCGCGCGGCCGGATCCTCTTCGGTACCACGGCCGAAGGGATGCTCCTCGCCCATATGGTGGAGCAACGGCTTCAGCACGCGGAAAACCGGCGCCTGCTGGCCGAAGGGCACGCGCTCTGTTGCCTGAACCCGGAGATCGGGCACGTCCTCATGGGGTACGAGGACCTGCCCAGCGCCTACAGCTGGCCCCTTTCCGAAGGCCGGCTGGCCCATACCCATTGGAACAGTCAACCCCTGGGAAACTATGACCAGGATCTGAACGTCGGCGTGGTCTCCCCGGAGCAGACCGAAGCGTTGCTCTACGTCCTGAAGATGTACGGATACCGGGGGTACTTCGGCCTGGACCTTAACCCCGAGCGTATGCCGGTGGAGACCGCATTGCGCATCTCGATGGATGCCATTCGCGCCGCGAACGAGCGGATCGAGGAACTGGACCACGAGGCGATCGTCCTCGCCCACCGGTATCCCGACCGGGCACGCGGCTGGCTCGAGGCGTATCTGGTGCGGGCACGAGTCCGCCACCCCGAACGCCTCCCACCGCTTCCTCCCTGGCCGGTCGAAGGCGAATGGTCCTATCGCTAGCGGGATGCCTTGCCCCTCGAAGTCACCCTGGAGGTCCACGTGGCACCAACGGAGTACATGCTCGGCATCGATGTCGGAACAACCGGAAGCAAAGCGCTGCTGATCGATGAGCAAGGCGCGGTGGTCGCCTCGGCGACGACCGAGTACCCCATGGACACGCCTCAGCCCCTCTGGGCGGAACAGGACCCCGAGGAGTGGTGGTCGGCGACCGTGCAGAGCATCCGACGCGTGCTCGAAGCCGCCGGGGTCGCACCGCGGGCGATCGCCGGGGTCGGGCTAACGGGCCAGATGCACGGGCTGGTGCTGCTCGACCATACAGGCAAAGTGTTGCGACCGTGCATCATGTGGAACGACCAGCGCACGGCTCCCCAGTGCGCCGCGATCACGGCCCAGGTGGGCCCGGACCGGCTCCTCGAGTGGACCGGCAATCCCGTCCTTCCCGGGTTCACGGCGCCCAAGATCCTCTGGGTGCGTGAACACGAGCCCCACGTGTACCGGCAGATCGCCCACATCCTCCTTCCGAAAGACTATGTGCGGTTCCGCTTGACAAGGGGACTCTTCAGCGAAGTATCCGACGCCTCTGGGACTTCGCTGTTCGAGGTGCGCGAGCGGCGCTGGTGCCAGGCCATGCTGGATGCGCTGGAAGTGCCGCGTGCATGGCTCCCCGAGGTCACGGAATCCCCGGTGGTCAGCGCGACGGTGCACGCGGAAGCGGCCCGGGAAACGGGCCTCCTCGAAGGGACACCCGTGGTCGGCGGCGCAGGGGACCAGGCCGCGCAGGCTGTGGGGACAGGGATCGTCCAGGAAGGCATCGTCTCCGTGACCATCGGAACTTCCGGAGTCGTGTTTGCGGCGTCCGCCTCCTACCGTGTCGAGCCGCAGGGAAGGCTGCACGCGTTCTGCCACGCCGTGCCGGGGATGTGGCACCTGATGGGCGTGATGCTCGCTGCCGGTGGTTCCCTGCGCTGGTATCGCGATGCCCTGGGACAACCGGAACATACGCGGGCGCAGGCGACGGGGCAAGACCCATACGACCTGCTCCTCGAACCGGCCGCGGATGTGCCCGCCGGCAGCGAAGGACTCCTCTTCCTGCCCTACCTGAGCGGCGAGCGTACGCCGTATCCCGACCCTTACGCGCGCGGTGTCTTTTTCGGACTCACGCTGCGACACACGAAGGCCCACCTCACCCGGGCGGTGCTGGAAGGGGTCAGCTACGGGCTGCGCGATTCGCTCGAACTGATGCGCGCGCTCGGGTTGACCGTCGAGCAGGTGCGGGCCTCCGGAGGAGGTGCGCGGAGCCCGCTCTGGCGGCAGATCCTGGCCGATGTGCTCGGCACGGACATCGCAACGGTCCTTGTCACCGAGGGCGCCGCCTATGGTGCCGCGCTTCTCGCTGGGGTCGGCGCGGGGATCTACCCCTCGGTCGAGGAGGCCTGTCAGAAGGTCGTGCACATTGCGGGTACCACAAGCCCGGGCGCGGACCGCGAGGTGTATGCAGACTACTACCCGCGCTATCGGGCGCTCTACCCGGCTCTAGCGCCCGAGTTTCGGCAACTCGCCGAAGTGGTGGAACGGCATCTAGCGGCGGAGAAGGGGTCGCGATGAGAGGCAAACCGGTCGTCTGCGTGGGGATCCTGGTCGCCGACGTGGTGGGACGGCCGTTGCGCGCACTTCCCGAGGCCGGCCGGCTTGTCCTGGTCGACGAAATGGGGCTTTACACCGGCGGATGCGCGGCCAACACCGCAACGGCCCTGGCCCGGATGGGCATCCCGGTCGAAGTGATCGGGCGCGTCGGCGCGGATCCTTTCGGCGACTTTCTCGTCAGGGAACTGGAGCGGCGGGGCATCGGTACTCGGGGCATCAGCCGGGATCCCGCCACGGGCACGTCGGCCACCATGGTGATGGTCGATCCGGACGGGGAACGGCGGTTCGTCCACTTTATCGGGGCCAATGCCCGCCTCACCTTGGAGCAGATTTCCCCCGAACGGATCCGTCAGGCGGCTATCCTCCACGTGGCAGGGGCCCTGGTCCTCCCGGGACTGGACGGCCCTCCGATGGCCCGCCTGTTGCAAATGGCCCGTGAGGCCGGCGCGGTGACCTTCCTGGACACGGTCTGGGACGACACCGGCCGATGGATGGAACTCCTTTCACCCTGCCTGCCGTACGTCGATTACTTTGTGCCCAGCCTGGCCGAAGCTCAGGCGCTCACGGGGAAACAGGCCCCCGAAGAGGTAGCAGGGGCGCTGCTGGAACACGGGATTGGCGCTGTCGCCCTCAAGATGGGCGCCCAGGGCTGTCTGGTGCTGGCC
>JBMFPK010000114.1:0-7917 GCA_049969155.1 Chloroflexia bacterium
CCAGGACCCGGAGCGGCTTGAGGCGCTTCCGGAGGAGACGCTTCCGTGAAAAAGATCGCGTTTCTGCTCTGCCTTGTGTGGGCAATGGCAGCGGCCGCCTGCGGCGCCCCCGTTCCTCCCACCTCGACCTCACGGCCGACCCAGAGGGTCGGTGCCGTCCCTACGGAGGACCTCTATGCGCCGCTGCGGCAGTGGATGGTCGACCGGCAGATCGTCGCGCGGGGCCTCCAGAACGAGCGCGTTCTGGAGGCGATGCGACAGACGCCCCGACACCTGTTTGTCCCAGCGGACTATATCGCCCAGGCCTACGAAGATCACCCTCTTCCGATCGGCTTCGGACAGACGATCTCCCAGCCGTACATCGTCGCCCTGATGACGGAGATGCTCGACCCCCAGCCGGACGACGTCGTGCTGGAGGTCGGCACCGGATCGGGGTATCAGGCGGCGGTGCTCGCTTACCTGGTGCGGCATGTCTACACGGTGGAAATCATCCCCGAGCTGGCGGAGAGCGCAGCAAAGCGCTTGCAGGAGCTCGGCTACACGAACGTCACTGTGGCCAACCTGGACGGCTACTACGGCTGGGCGGAGCACGCTCCCTTCGACAAGATCATCGTCACCTGCGCGCCAGACCACATCCCGCCGGACCTTGTGGCGCAGCTGCGGGAAGGGGGACGGATGGCCATCCCCGTGGGCCCGCCCGGGCTGGGACAGACGCTGTGGCTGGTGGAGAAAAAGCCGGGAGGAGAGATCGCCACCACGAACTACGGTCTTGTGAGCTTTGTCCCGCTCATCGGCGGGCACGAGAAGCAGGCACCGTAGCGTCCGCCCATGCCGGGACGCCCCGCGCAAAAAAGAAGATCGGCCGGCGGAGTGTGTCATTTGCGGGCGCAGCTCATCTGACGCCCAGCCCATCGGACTCCCATTGCTACGAGAGGAACCAGCAGCATAACCATATTGCGCACTTCGTACAAGGAGGCCTCTAGGCATCTCGACGGCACCGAGATGAGCCGCCGGCGGGTAGGGCCACGATCTGGCCGGCAACCGCCTTCACCCCTTGGCTGTAGCGATGCCCTCTGGGGCAACCGCACGCCGCCGGTCGGCATCATCGAGGGGTTACGTTGCCAACCCCCGGTCCCCGCCCAAAGGGCGCGACGCCGAAGCGACCTCAAAGGGATGCGTCTCACCCTGCGCAGCCCCTCCGTATAGGGCCAGGGGTAGCTACCGCCTTCTTGACCGGGCATCTGCTGCGGATGGTAGCGCGGCTACTTTGATTTGAGCAACTCCCGCAACGCGGCCGGGTCGGTGACCGGAGGACGGCAAGAGAAGTCCATACAGACGTAGGCTGTGGCCCGTTCCTCGATCTGAGCCCGGTTCTGCAATAGCGGGATGGGACCTGCGTCGGGGGTGCCCAGGGCCACGACTTGGTGGGGACGATAGCCGGTGATGCAGACCTCGAGCAAGGCGCGGGTATCGGCCGCCTCGGGGTCGCCTACGATAGCGATCTCGCGGGGGTGCGCGAGCGCATAGTCGAGGACGATGAGCCACTGGCCGAAGCCCAACGGATATTGCGACATGAGTGGCTGAATCGGAGCGAGGCTCCGGTGGGCCAACTCGGCATAGCGGGGTTCGGCAGCCAGCCCTGCCAGGCGCAGCAGCACAAACGCGGCCATGGCGTTGCCGGAGGGAACAGCATGGTCCTGCACCTCCCTAGGGCGGATGACCAGCGCCTCGTGATCATCGCTGGTGTCGAAAAACCCACCCTCGGGAGCGCTAAAGTGCTCGATCATCACATCGGCCAGCTCGCGGGCGGCCAGGTACCAATGCGGCTCGAAAGTGGTCTGGTACAGCTCCAGCAACCCCTCGATGAGGTGGGTGTAGCCGTCCAGGTAACCGTTCAACTTGGCTTTTCCATCCTTCCAAGTGTGCCACAAATGGCCCTCGGGTGTCCTGAGTTCGCGCAGCAGGAAATCGGCGTTGCGCTCTGCCACCTGGCGGTAATCGTCGCGTTTCAGCGCTCGTGCGGCCTCGGCGAAGGCGGCCAGCATCAGACCGTTCCAGGAGGTCAACACCTTCTCGTCGCGCCCCGGATGTACCCGTTGCTCACGGGCCTTGAACAGCTTGCGCCGTGCCCGGACGAACGCCTCTCGCTGGCCGATGTGGCCGACGAATTCCAGGATATTTCGGCCCTCGAAATTGCCGTGCTCGGTGACGCCGTAGGCGGCCATGAAAGCATCGGCCTCTTCACCCAGCGCGGCCCGAATCTCGTCCGAAGTCCAGACGAAGAACTTGCCCTCCTCGCCCTCGCTGTCGGCATCCTGAGTGGAATAGAAGCCGCCCTGGGGATCGGTCATCTCCCGCACGACGTAGTCGAGGGTTTCCTCGGCGATGGCCCGGTAGAACGGCTCGCCGGTCACCTGCCAGGCGTGGAGGTAGACGCGGGCCAACTGTGCACTGTCATAGAGCATTTTCTCAAAATGCGGCACCAGCCAGTGGTCGTCCACGGAGTAGCGATGGAATCCGCCGCCCAGTTGATCGTACATGCCACCGCGGGCCATAGCCTCCAATGTCTTGGTGGCCATGTGGAGTGCCAAGGGATCCTCTGTGCTGTGGTGGTACCGCAGTAGGAACTCAAGCACCATGGGCTGAGGGAATTTCGGCGCGTTGCCCCAGCCGCCGTGCTTTCTGTCATACAGCGTCCAGATCAGATCGAAAGCGATTCTCAGCGTCTCAGGTTCCACATTCTCAGGTTCCACGGACATAGCGCTCTGCCGCTCGATAGCCTCCACCAGTCGCTTTCCGCTGTCGACGAGTTCCTGACGCCGGTTTTCCCACGCATCCACCACCGCCAGGAGCACGTCGGTAAAAGGGGGCATCCCGTAGCGGCGCGTCGGCGGGAAGTAGGTGCCGCCGTAAAAGGGGTAGCCATCGGGAGTGAGGAACACCGACAGGGGCCAGCCCCCGCTGCCCGTCATGGCCTGCACCGCGCTCATGTAGATGCGATCCAGGTCGGGCCGCTCCTCGCGGTCCACTTTGATGCTCACGAAGTGCTTGTTGAGGATAGCCGCCACCTTCTCGTCCTCGAAGGATTCGTGGGCCATCACGTGGCACCAGTGGCAAGCGGAGTAACCGATGCTGAGAAAAATGGGCTTGTCTTCAGTTCTTGCCTTTTGCAGCGCCTCTTCGCCCCAGGGGTACCAGTCAACGGGGTTGTCCGCATGTTGGAGCAAGTAGGGGCTGGTCTCGTTAGCTAGATGGTTGGGCATTGGACACCAGGCTCGCTAATCGTACTTCTTGACCTCTTGCTGCCTAACGGCCGGCCGCTCAGCCGTGCCGCCGAAGGCGGCGGCTGGGGAGCGGCAGGTTGGGTGACCATTACCTTCGTGGCCGTGATGGCTACGGCTTTTTGAAAAGGAAACGCCTTTTGCTCCTTTAGGTCATAGAGTCCAGCCAAATCGTGCATATGTGTGACCGTTGCGTTTGAAGGACCGGGCGAACTACGGGCTAGAAAGCCACCTCAGTGCGGTGAAGAACGATTGGTTAGCAGTATACCATCTCGGTTGCGAAATGCAAACGGAGCAACCGAAGCCCTGACGAGGCTCGGGACGCAGACGTGCGCCATCCCCGGGACGGCAACGCCGCGGGCAAAACAGCCTGCTGTTCCGAGCTCGAGAGCCAGGGGCGGTTGGCCGTACCGGAACGGCGTGCTTCCCCTGGAGACCTGTCCTCTACACGGGTCCGTTACGGGTTCAGCGCGTTCGGCGCCAAGGGCAGGTAGGCGCCTCCGGAGCCCACGCTGAAGCGGATCGGCAACGTCGGTGCAATCTGCAGCGGGTCGTAGCTAGTGCCCCCGTTCCAGACCACGTAGGCTTCAGCCCTGACTCCGGCGGGGAGGGTCAACCGGCCGTAGGTGCTGTAGGTCGTGAAGTTGATCCACACCGCGTCCTGCCACGTAGCCGACACCGTCGAGACTGCGTCGGCGCAGATGCGAACCAGCCCGTGTGCGGGGACCAACACATCGGTGTCGACGATCGGACTTCCGTCCAGCATGAAGGTCTCGATGGTCGCTGTACTGATCAGGTCGCTCGTATTGTACAGGAAGATGACCGTCGTGCTGGTGTCCTCATCCTGCGGGGTGAACCAAAGGATGGTCGTCCCGGCTTGGATAGGCCGGCTCCCCGGCTGTGGCCGGTAGCGCTCGGGGATCACGATTTCCACGGGCCCTGTGGGGTTGCTGTCGCTGCCGGGTACTCCCTGGGCGAGCTTCACGGTTCCCCCGCTGTCGCCCCCCTGGCCCAGTACGACGGAGGCGAGCACGGCCACCGCGATACCCATAGCTACCGCAACGCCCAATCTCGTTAGCAACCGCTGCTTCTTCATGTCCCACCTCCTCCTGACTCAGAGCAGACCGACGATGGCCATTATGTAGTCCCTTGTTCGTGGCAAAACAAGGCAACGATACCCCCGGCGCCCGGGTTTGCGCCGGAGGGCTCTTACGGGCGGGCTATGCCCCTCTCCGATTGCCGAAGAACGGCATGAGCCATTTGCGGTGGAGAGCGAGGAGTGGCAGCGATGCGAACTCCACGCTTCTGCTCGGTCCCCTCCAGCAATGCGGTCGCAGACACTCCCACAAGGCAGGGTAGCGTTATGCGAAGGAATGCGCTGAGGCACGAACCAGCGGATTCCCAGGGGCCGCTTTTGCTTTTAGTTTCATTATAAAACATTTAGCGCAATTTGTCAAGGATGCGTAAACGAGTGGATTCCTAGGGGCCGCTGTTGCCCCGCCTTGCGACGGCATTTCCTTTCGCGCAAACCGTCAGGCCCTCCCGCCCAGCGCCTCAATGAGAAGCGGGAGCACCCGACGCGCATCTCCCACGATCCCGAAATCCGCCTCCTGGAAAATACGCGCCTGGGGATCGATGTTGATCGCCACCACGACCCCGGCGTCCCGAATGCCCACTGTATGCTGCATCTCTCCGGAGATGCCTGCACCGATGTACAGGCGTGGGCGGATCGTGACACCGCTTTGGCCGATCATCTGCCCTTCGGAGATCCAACCCGCATCCAGCGGCGGGCGCGTGCCCCCCACGGCGGCTCCGAGCACCTCTGCCAGGCGCTCGATGAGCCTCCATCCCTCGCGGTCTCCCATCCCGGCGCCGCCCGCAACCACGATCTCGGCTTCGGCAAGGGAGCGCGTCGGGGCGGCCTGTGGCACGAACTCCAGGAAGCGTGTGCGGATGCGCTCTGGGTCGAGCTGCACGGGTACGCGAACGATGTGGCCCGGATCGCCTAGGCGGGGGGCCGGCCTGGGAAAGACCCCTGGGCGCACTGTGGCCATCTGCGGCCTGTGGCGCGGGCAGAGGATCGCGCACATCCCTCGGCCGCCAAAGGCCGGCACGATCTGCCGCAGCAGGCCGTCCTCACCCAGCTCCAGGCCCGTCACGTGCGCCGAAAGTCCCGTGCCCAGTTCCGCGGCCACGCGCGGCGCGAGGTCCCGCCCCATCGCCGTGTGGCCGAGCAGGAGCACGTCCGGGCGGTGTTCGCGCGCGAGCGCCACCAGGACGGCCGTGTACGCATCCCCCGTATAGCGCGCAAGCAGCGGATGGTCGGCCAGGTAGACGGTGTCCGCTCCGTAGCGGATCAGTTCTTCGGAGAGGGATTCCACACCCTCCCCGAACAGCAGCACCTCGAGTGACCGGCCGCGCTGGTCGGCGAGTTCCCGCGCGCGCCCGAGGAGCTCCAGCGCCACACTGGCCAGTACCCCGTCGCGTTGCTCCGCAAAGACCCAGAGGGCCCCGCTCATCGCCCTTCTCCCGTGGTCCGGCGGCCCTCGACGATCACCGCGACGATCAGGAGGACGAGCGCGGCGGCTTCCAGGAGGCTGAGGAGAAACGAGCCGTTCCTCTGGAGGAGCATGGTCCTGCGCGGGGGTAAGGCGGATCGTAGCATCCACTGCACCCATACCGTCGTCAGCCAGGCTTCGCAGACGCCGGTCAGGAACAGGAGAGCAGCGCCGATGGCACCGATCAGCGCCCCCGTGCGACGGGGCGCAAGCAAGAAGACGACAAAGAGCGCCACCGCCCCGATCAGGGCCACAGCCATCGGGGCGATCCGCGGCAGCCAGGCAGATTCCACCATCGCTTCCTCCTTCTGATGCAGGTTTCAGGAAGGGTCCGGCAACACGGCGAGTGCGCGCAGGCGTTCCAGAAGCACGCGCACGACCTCCTCCGGTTCCCCGACCAACCGCTCCTGTCTGCGCCCGCTCTCCGGCATCCAGAAGTCGCCCATTTGCGTCGGAGAACCCGGCAATCCGCACGCGGCCAGGTCCAGTTCGCCCGCAAGGTCCACTGCACTCCACACATGGAGCGGCCGGTTGCGCGCCTGCACGACCCCCATCAGGCTCATCCCGCGCGGGCGGTTGGCCTCGCGGGTTACCGTGAGCACGGCCGGCAAGCGCACTTCCACCCGGGCGTACCCGTCTTCCAATCGCCAGCGGGCGATGACCCGTTCCGGTGTGGCTTCCTCCAGTCCACAGACATAGGTCAGGTGGGCGAATCCCAGAAAGTGGGCCAGTTGCGGCCCGACCTGGCCGGTGCCGCCGTCCACGCTCTCCGCGCCGCACAGGACCAGGTCCGGCATCCCCCAGCGGCGGATGCCAGCCGCAAGGACGTAGGCGGTGGCGAGAGTATCCGCGCCGGCGAAGGCCCGGTCGGTGAGCAGGAGCGCCTCGTCCGCCCCCAGAGCCAGGGTTTCGCGCAGCACCTCGGCCGCGAACGGTGGCGCCATGCTGATCGTCCGAACGCGTCCTCTGAGGTGTTCACGGATCTGCAGCGCCGCTTCCAGCGCGTGGCGGTCGAGCGGGTTCAGGACTGTCTCCACCCCTTCGCGCTGGAGCACCTTGCGCACCGGGTCCAAGGAGAGTTTCGACCACTGTTTGGGGTCGGGAACCGGCTTCACGCAGACGACGATCTCCATCGCTCTAGCCTTTCAGGGCCGCGCGGCCCGCGACGATGCGCATCATCTCGGAGGTACCGGCCGAGGGGATGAGGATGGCGGCATCGCGGTACAGCTGCTGGGCGACGTACTCCTCCAGCCACCCGTAGGCGCCAAAGATCTCCCCACAATACCGCGCAGCCGTCATCGCCGCCTCGGTGGCGAAGAGCTTGGCCTTGGACATCTCGACGTCGCAGCGCACCCCCTGGTCCTTCATCCAGGCGGCACGGTAGCAGAGGAGGCGGGCGGCGTCGAGAAGGACGGACATATCCGCGATCTTGAACTGGATCGCCTGGTACTGCCCGATCGGGGAGCCGCCCACCACGCGCTCGTTGGCAAAGCGCACCGATTCCTGGAGGGCCCGGGCGATAATCCCCAGGGCGGTTGCGGCGATCCCCGGCCGGCCGGTCTCCGAGATCGCCTTCATGGCCACCTTGAGCCCCTCTCCTTCCTGTCCGAGGCGGTTTTCCACAGGGACGAGGCAGTTTTCGAGCACCAGTTCCCCGAGCTGGGTGCCCCAGAGGCCGATCTTGTGCTCCTCGCGGCCGGCGCGGAAGCCGGGGAGGTCACTTGTGACAAGGAAGGCGCTGATGATCTTGCGCCCGCGCTCGTCCTGGCCGGTGACGGCGGTGACCGTCTGCACGTGGCAGACGGAGGAGCCGGTGATAAAGACCTTCCGGCCGTTGAGGACATAGTGGTCACCCCGGCGCGTGGCCATGGTGGTGATGCCCAGCGGATCCGAACCACCGGTGGCTTCGGTGACCGTTACGGTGGCGAAGTAGTCGCCGCGGGCGAGGGCGGGGAGGTGTTTCCGCTTCATCTCCTCGCTGCCGAACTCGAGGATCGGGGCCGCCCCCAAGGCAAAGACCTGAAGCATAAAGCCCATAGCCGGGGAGACGCGGGCGATCTCCTCGATCGCCAGCATGC
>JBMFPK010000115.1:0-1314 GCA_049969155.1 Chloroflexia bacterium
GGCCATCTCGCGCAGGTAACTGCTGTCGAATTCCGGGACAAAGACTTCGGCGATGAGGTCCGCCATCATGCGGCCTCCCGCACCGTGCGCCAGGCGAATCGTCTTCTCCATCCCGCCATCCTCGCCCCGGCAAGATCGCCTCCGCCGGGCTCAAATCCGTTGGCAGCAAAGCCGGCCGCTGGCCGGCTCCCTCAGGAACGCCGATCCGGCACGCGGCCCTCGGTCCCGTAGGCAAAGTAGGCGGCGCACGCCCCCTCGGCGCTGACCATGCACGGCCCTACAGGCCGCTCTGGGGTGCACGCCCGCGCGAACAGCGGGCACTCCGGTGGACGCAGGACACCGCGCAGCACGTCCCCACACCGGCATCCGGGGGGTTCCCGAGCGGGCGTCACCTCCACGGAAAAGGCTGCCATCGCATCGAACCGCGCATAGGCCTCACGGAGGAAGAGGCCGCTCGCGGGGATCGTCCCCAGGCCCCGCCACTCGGCGGCGCCCGTTTCGAACACCTCGGCGACGGCGCGCAACGCGGCCATGTTCCCCGCCGGCTGAACGCTGCGCCCGTAGGCGTTGGCCACCGCCGGCCGACCGTCCTCGATCATCTCCACGAGTGCCAGGATGGCCTGCAGGAGGTCCACCGGCTCGAACCCGGCGATGGCACAAGGGACCCCATACTCCTCCGGCAGGAAACGCCAGGCCTCAGCGCCGATCACCGTCGTCACGTGCCCCGGACCGATGATCCCGTGCAGCGCGAGTTCGCCCGCATCCAGGATCGCCCGCGTGGCGGGCGGCGTCAGCTTGTGCGCGCTGTAGACGAAAAAGTTCTCTACCCCGCCTGCCTCGGCCGCCAGCACCGCCGAGGCTACCATCGGAGCCGTGGTCTCAAAGCCCACTCCGAGAAAGATCACCGGTCGCCGGGGGTTTTCCCGCGCGATGCGCAGCGCATCGAGCGGGGAGTAGACGACCCGGACGTCCGCCCCCTCGGCCTTGGCCTGTGCGAGGGAAGAGCGGCTGCCCGGCACGCGCACCATATCGCCAAAGGTGCACAGGATCACCCCAGGAAGCGTCGCCAGCGCGATCGCACGGTCCAGTTCGGCAGTCGAGGTGACACAGACCGGGCACCCGGGCCCCGATGACATGCGCACTCCCGGAGGGAGGCTCTGACGAATGCCGTAGCGCATGATGGCATGAGTGTGGCCGCCGCAGAACTCCATGAAGTTGTACTCTTCGCCAGGCTGCACAAATTCGCGCATGCGGGCCGCGATCGTCCGGCAGGCAGGGGCATTGCGGAATTCGGTTATGTAAGGCAGCATCAGG
>JBMFPK010000115.1:1324-7885 GCA_049969155.1 Chloroflexia bacterium
CCCGGGCCCGGAACGGAGATCGATCGTCTCGGGCAGGAGCGACGGAAGACCATACCGGAGGATGGCGTGCGTGTGGCCCCCGCAGAATTCCATGAGCCGTACCGGCCGTCGGGAACGCACGCGGATCGCAGCCACCAGCCTTTTCGCCAGATCGGGGTCGCGAAAGCCTTCCAACGCCGGGAATGCCCGCATCGCTCTCCCCTCCCTTCAATCGCCCCTGGACCGCAACCGTGCGGCCGCCACTGCAGCCTGCCCCAGCGAGAGCCCCCCATCGTTCGGTGGCACCTGATGGTGCGTGTAGACGGTCATCCCCGCCTCGATGAGGAGAGGGATCACCTTTGCCAGCAGCGTCACGTTCTGGAACACGCCCCCGGAAAGCACGACCTGATCGATGCCGTATGTGTCGCGCGCGCGCCGGCAAACCTCGGCGATCATACGGGCGACTCCATTGTGGAAGCGGGCAGCGATTCGCCCCGAGGCCAGCCCCGCCCGCACGTCGGCCACCACGGCCCGGATCGTCGGACGCGCGTCGACGGTCCAGGAGCCGTCGCTTCCCTCCTCAAGGGAAAACGGGTACGCTTCCTCCTCTTCGGGAACCACCAGCCCTTCCAACTCCATCGCCGCTTGCGCCTCGTAGGTGACCTCCTGGCGCACCCCGGCCAGGGCGGCTACGGCGTCGAACAGGCGTCCCATGCTGGACGTGGGCACGGTGCCCAGGCCGCGCTCGAGCTGCCGACGCAGCACCGAGCGCTCAAGCTCCGATGCAGCGGCTACCGGTGGAAGGTCCTCCTCCCAGGAGACCCCGGCGTCCCACAGGCAGGAGAGCGCCACACGGTACGGCCGGCGGATGGCCGCATCGCCACCCGGCAGGGGGAAGTAGCGGAGGTGGGCCAGCCGCTGGAACGATCGGTACTCGGCCAGGAGGAATTCCCCTCCCCAGATGGCGCTGTCCAGACCAAAGCCCGTGCCGTCCAGGGCCACGCCGATCACGCTCACGCCCTCCGGAAGCCCGTTTTCCACCATCGCAGCCGCCACGTGCGCGTGGTGGTGCTGCACCATCTCCAGGGGGATGCCCTCGGAAGCGGCCCGTTCCCGTGCATACCGAGTGGCGAGATACGCGGGGTGCATATCACAGGCGAGGCGCGCCGGCTGCACGCGGAAGGTACGCATCAGCTGCTCGACCATCTGGCGGAAGAAGGAGAGCGTCTCATAGTTCTCCATATCCCCGATGTGCTGGCTCAGGAAGGCGTACTCCTCGCGCGTGAGGCAAAAAGTGTTCTTCAACTCCGCCCCAACGGCCAGCACAGGCGGAGAGGAAAAGGGCAAGTGCACAGGGAAAGGGGCATAGCCGCGCGAACGCCGGATGGGAAGCTCACGCCCCTGGAAAATGCGCACCACGCTGTCGTCACAGCGGGCGTGGATCTCTCGATCGTGCAGGAGGAACGCATCCACAAGCGGCGCAAGGCGCGTCAGCGCCTCCTCGTTGTCGGTCACGATCGGTTCTTCGGAGTAGTTTCCTGAGGTCATCACGAGCGCCGGCGGAAAGCCCGAGGCCGGCTCCAGCAGAAGGTAGTGGAGCGGCGTGTACGGAAGCATGAATCCCAGATAGGGGTTCCCGGGCGCAACCAAGGGGGAAATCGGAGCGGCCTCCCGGCGGCGCAGGAGCACGATCGGCCGCTCTCTGGAGGTGAGCAACCGCTCCTCTTCGGGGTCCACATGGCAGAAACGCCGCACCGTCTCCAGGTCGAACGCCATGAGGGCGAACGGCTTGTCCACGCGGCCCTTGCGTTCGCGGAGCCGACCGACCGCGGCGTCGTCCGTGGCATCGCAGGCCAGGTGGAAGCCACCCAGCCCCTTGATCGCGACGATGCGTCCCGAGGAAAGGAGGGAGCGCGTGCGCTGGATCGCCGCCTCGCCCGAAAGCACCTCCGCTCCCTCGGGTTCCCGAAGCCACACGTGCGGACCACAGAGCGGGCAGGCGTTCGGCTGGGCATGGAAACGCCGATTGGCCGGATCGTCGTACTCGGCCTGGCACTCCGGGCACATCTGGAACGGCGCCATCGTGGTGTTCGGCCGGTCGTAAGGGATGTCGCGGATGATCGTGAAGCGCGGACCGCAGTTCGTGCAGTTGATGAACGGGTAGCGGTAGCGGCGATCGTGCGGGTCGAAGAGCTCCCGGAGGCACGCGTCGCAGATCGCCACGTCCGGAGCGATCGGGAGGAACTCCCCCGGCCGGCCCGCGGAGTGGTGGATGGCAAAGCCGGCCGGAAGCTCCTGCGGCAGAGGAATCGGGGCGACCTGGAAGGTGTCGATCCGCGCCAGGGGCGGCGCCTCCTCCTGCAGACGTCGCACGAACGCGGAAAGGAGCACCTCGGGGCCGAACGCCTCGATCTCGACCCCGGAGGAGCTGTTGCGCACCCACCCCGAGAGCCCCAACTCCGTGGCGAGGTTGTACACAAAGGGTCGAAAACCGACCCCCTGGACGATGCCCCGGATATGCACCCGAATCGCCGAATGCAAGGCCACGAGACCACCTGCCCACCTGTTTTCGGCAGAGAGTATACACGGGTTGGCCTGTTTTGTCCACCGCGAACCCCTTGCGCGGCCCCCACGGATGTAGTACAATGCCCGTGGCTTGGGGCCCCATGCGGCTTGCATACATACCATCGGCCGGCCGCAAAAAGGAGGAGGTTACTATGGTTTCGGAGATCGGTCCGGAAGAGGGGCGAGCGCGGGTGCCGCCGCGCGCTTCCGCACCCCGTCGCATCGGGACCTACAAGATCTACCCGAACCCACTGGCACGGATCGAACTGCCCGTTCCGGTCACCGAAGGGGGGCGCGGCATCTGGACGGTGCTGCGGGAGCGCAGCTCGATCCGCGACTATGCCCCCGATCCCCTGACGCTCGATGAGCTGTCCCAGCTCCTCTGGGCGAGCCAGGGCATCACCCGGGAAGGAGGGGAATGGCAGTTCCGCACCGCTCCTTCCGCCGGCGCGCTGTACCCCATCGAGACCTATCTGGGCGTGAACCGGGTCCAGGGCCTCGCCCCAGGCCTCTACCATTACGAAGTCCGCAACCACCGGCTCGCCTTCCTGCGCGAAGACGAGTTCATCGGCCAGAACCTGACCCGTGCTGCGCTGGGACAGACGATGTGCACGCGCGCTGCGGTGGTATTCGTGTGGACGGCCGTCCTGGCGCGCTCCGTGCGCAAGTACGGGGAGCGCGCGTACCGATACATCTACCTCGATGCGGGACACGTTGGACAGAACGTCTACCTGGCCGCGACCGCCCTCGGGCTCGGCTGTTGCGCTGTGGGGGCCTTCTTCGACGACGAGGTCAACATCGTCCTCGACATCGACGGACGGGAGGAGACGGCCGTCTACATGGCCACGATCGGGCCAAGGGGGTGAAGATGCCCCGCTACCTCGTGAGTGTCGCCGGCAACATCGGGGTGGGCAAGACCACGCTGACGCGCCTGCTCGGGGAGCGGCTAGGGTGGAAAACGTACTACGAACAGGTCCGGGACAACCCATACCTGGGGGACTTTTATGCGGATATGCGGCGCTGGAGTTTCAGCCTGCAGATCTATTTCTTCACCCATCGCTTCCGGATGTTCCAGGAGATGATGGCCCAGCCCTGTTCCTGCATCCAGGACCGCACGATCTACGAGGACCTGGAGATCTTTGCCCGCACGCTGAACCGCCAGGGCTACCTCGACGATCGGGACTATGCGAACTACCGGGCCCTGTTCGAAACGATGATCGGCTTTCTCCGTACGCCCGACCTGGTCATCTACCGCCGGGCTTCCCCGGAATTCCTGTTGGAGCGCATCCGCGCCCGTGGCCGCGCGTTCGAACAGGGGATCACCCTGGACTATCTGCGCGGGCTACACGAAGCCTACGAAGAGTGGGTGGAACGCGCTTCGGCCACCATGCCCTTCCTGGTCCTGGACGCGGAGGAGTACGACCTCGAGGACCAGGGCCACGCGGATCGCGTGGTGCAGCTGGTCTGCGAACGCTGCCCCGGCGGGTAAGCCCATGTTCCCAGCGACCCATGTGTATGTGATCGAGCGCTTGATCCCCTCGGCGGGCCCCCTACACCGGTTGGGAGCCGTCTTTCCCGATGCCGTGTTGACAAACGGGCTTCCGTGGGCTCGGACACACTGCTCCGGGGCGGGCCTCTACGCCTTTCTCAAGCAGGAGGCTCCCGCCACTCTCCCCTTCGCTGTCGGAGTGATCAGCCACGGGTGTTTGCCGCAGGGCCTGGACTACTACACGGACGAGCAGTACGGGACAGGACCAAAAGGGTACGCTTTCCAGCAGGCGGAACCGTACGCGGAACGCGTGGCCCGCATTTGCCACCTGCCCGCCAGCATGGGGCTGTGGAAAGCCCACAACTTCGTCGAAATGGCCGTGGAATGGCTGATCGTGCAGCGGAATCCGGGTCTCGGGGAGCGGATCCGAGAGGCATTTCGCGACCTTTCCCTCCTTGCAGGGCTGGCCGATCCGCTGGGCCGCTTTTACGAGTGCGACGGTGATGCGCTGCTGTGCAGTCTGCCGGCGATGCTCCCGTTCCTGGCTTTGGAACAGGCCAATCCCCAGGTGCTGGCGGAACGCTACCAGCGTCAGGTGCAGGTGAAACACGGAGTGAAAGGGATCGATCTTGACGCAGCGGCCGCTCTGATCGAGGAAATTGCCGCGGCCATCCAGCCCGAGTGCTGGACCTTCCTGGAGGACGTGCTGGGAAGGATCGGCGAGATGCTTCGAGAGGAAGTTTAGTTCTAGCGCGAAAAGAACCCCCGTGCCGGCGGCAGGCCGCCGGCACGGGGTCCTTTTCCCGGTCCTTCTACTCCTAGGGAACCGCCGCCTTGTAGACGAGCGGCAAGTAGATGAACCACTGGCGCCGCACCACGGTGACGGCGTGGGATACGCTGTCGGAGCCCCAGGCGTTCGTCGCGGTCATCGCCACCGTGTAGGTGCCTGCGGCACCGTAGATATGGGTAACTACGGCACCCGTCCCCGTTTCACCGTCGCCGAATGCCCACTCGAAGGTGATCGGCTGGCTTCCCGCGGCGCTCCCCGTGAAGGTGACCACCTGGCCCACGGTCGGAGTGATCGGGTTCCAGGTGAATTCCGCGTCGTGCGCGCCCGCCGGAATCACGGTCATCGTCACCGGGATGGGGATCTCGGCCGCGCCGGAGTCGCTCGTGCGCACGAGCAGCGTCGCCGTGTACACACCCGGCTCCATCGCGGCATCGGCGGTGAAGATCACGGTCACCGGGAAGGTGCTCTCCGCTTCCACGGTGCCGCTCGCCGGCTCCTCCGCCACCCAGGGGACGTCCACCGTGCGCGCGGCCGCCAGCCAGGTGATCGCGTTGTGGAGAAGGGTCGGCATATCCCCGCTCCACATGGCGTTGTGGAAGATCAGCTGGTTCAGCGCAACGACATTCTCGTTCACCGCCACGGCGTTGTAGGTGGAGGCGCTCCAGCGAGCGAGCAGCTCCGCCCCTGCGCGCAGGCCCGGGTTCTGATGGCCCCAGGAATCCAGGATCGAGCTCACCCCTTGCATGACGGGATGGGTCGGCTGAAGGATGCTCATCGTATCGGGGTTCCAGTTGTCCGTGGTCGCGCAGGTGAACGGGCTGTAGCCGTCCGTCATATAGCGCCCGCCAAAGCCCCACTGGTCGAAACAGCTCTGCACGTAGAGGCTCTCGATAACCTTCCCGCCCGCGTCGATATAGTCGGCCAGGTTGTTGCCGATGATCGTCTTGTTCAGGCCGGCCGACTCCCAGGTATAGTCGTTGCCGATGATGACCACATCGTACGGCAGGAGGTCCCCCAGGCTCGGGTTGCCCATCGCGTTGTTCCAGACGGTCACGTTCAAGTCCGGCCACAGCGCCAGCGCCGCAAGCAGGTCGGAGATGTCACCCATCGAGCTGTCCGGGGACACGAGCAGCACGTCGTAGGTCGCCTGTGGCACTGCCCGGGCTGGGACAGCAAGCGACCGGGCCTCGCGCTCGAGCCCCGAGCGGTCCGATCCCTTCGCCGCCGGATCGGAAGTCACCGTGCGGGCGGGCAGCTCGAGGTTCTGGCCACCCACGCCCATAGGCACCAGGGGACAACCGGCTGCGCCGGCCGTGCAGGTCTCCGTGATCTCGAAGGTGTAGGCGACCAGGCCCGAGTTCGCAAGCGTCAGCGCCTCGGTGACCGATTCGCCCGCCACGACCTCGGCGGAGATGGAAGGCGGCGAAGCCGAGGCGCACGGAGCAAGCAACCGCAGGTCAAAGTCGACCGTGGTCGTCTGCTGGCCGACGATGATCACCCCGGTTGCCACACCATTCTGGTAACCTGGGAAGCTCGCGGTCACGGTGAGCGGGCTGTTGGCCTCGTCGAGCCACCACTGGTAGTAGCCGCTGGCGTCCGTGGTAACGGTGAAGGTCTGGAGCTGTCCCTCGATGCGCACGGTAGCGTCCTTGAGCGGCGCCGGATGAGCGTCACAATAGCCCAGGCCGGTCACGGTTCCCTGGAGCTTCCCGTAGCTCGTCGGGGCGATGACGGTCAT
>JBMFPK010000116.1:0-7771 GCA_049969155.1 Chloroflexia bacterium
GAGGAAGTTCAGACAGCGCAGGAAGGTGCTCTTGCCGCCTCCCGAAGGGCCGATGATCACCACCACCTCGCGGGGCATCACGTCCAGATCCACCCCCCGGAGCACGTGTAGCGGCCCGAAATACTTGTGCAACCCGCGGACGCGGATGACCGGTTCTGCCATCGCCTATTTCCTCTCGCTACGCGCCATGTACGTCTCCAGCTTGCCCTGGAGGAACTGGAAGATCACCGTCAGGATCCAGTAGAAGGCGGCCGCGATGAGGAACGTCTCGATCGCCCGGAAGTATTGCCGCCCGATCTTCTGTGCGCGGAAGGTTAGTTCCCAGACGGTAATGATCGAAACGAGCGCCGAGTCCTTCATCATCGCGATGAACTCGTTACCGATCGGCGGGATGACGATACGGAACGCCTGCGGCAGGACGATCCGTCGGAAGGTCTGCGCTCCGGACATCCCCAGCGCGGCAGCGGCCTCGTGCTGCCCTTTCCCGATCGCCTGGATGCCGGCGCGGAAGATCTCGGTCATGTAGGCACCGTAGTTCACACCCAGCGCCAGGATGCCCGCGACCACCGGCTGCAGGGTGATGTTCAGCCGGGGCAGGCCGAGGTACCAGATAAAGACTTGCACCAGGAGCGGGGTCCCCCGGATCAGGGAAACGTAGAAGCCGGCAGCCCCGTTGGCGATCGGATTTCGGGAAAGCCTCCCAAGCGCCCCGAGCAACGCCAGCACCACCGCCAGGGCGATGGAGGCCGCGGAAACGTAGAGCGTGGTGCCCGCACCGGCCATGATGAAGGGCAGGTAGTGCAGCATGAAGGCGATGTCCAGGTTGAAGCGACGCAGCACGGAAAAGAGCACGACCAGGATGACCAGCCAGACGGCCGCGACATAGATCCCCTCGCGCAGCTGGCGGGTACGCCGGATGGACATCAGCTGCTCGGCCAGCGGCCGATCGTATGGAGCCTCGTAGCAGCTCGCCACGGCCCTCCACGTGAGGAACACGACCAGCCCTACGTACCACAAGGCCATGAAAAGCAGCGGCCATCCGACCTGCAGCTGCAGCCCCCAGGGAAGCGGATAGGACGGCACCTCGAGGATGGGCGGGAGCAACACGAGCACCGGCCCGAGCAGGTAGAGCGCCAGAGCCAGATGGTGGCCCCAGATCCGCCTGTGCCACAACCCCCAAAGACTGACAAGCCCGACAAGGCCGCTCAGAAGCAGCCAGACGGTCAGCACCTGGTTCCAGAAGGGGAAAAGCCCCGGGCGTACCCATTCGATGCGCTGGACGGCATTCGTGGTCGTGTTCCAGACCCGAACGGTCCCGTCGGTGCCGGCCGTGAGAAGATAGCTTCCGTCGCTCCCGAAGGCCACCGCGGTCACCGTGCCCAGATGGCCGATGTAGGATGCCAGGTAGTTGCTGTTTGACCTCCAAGTGCGGGCTTTCGCATCCTGGCACCCGGTGAGCACCATCTGGCCTTCCCGGTCGTAGACCACTTTCGTCAGCGGAGCCCAGTGGCCCTCGGCCTCCGCCGTCACCCGTCCCACCCCGACGTCCCAGAAAACAAGCAGCGTATCGGCGCCGCCCGAAACCAGCGTGCGCCTGTCGGGGCTGAAAGCGAGCGCAGTGACCAGCTTCCTGTGCCCCAGCCACTTCTCCCGGTTCGCCTCGTTTTCCCACTGTCCGACGAGGTCACGGACCTTGTTCCCGGAGAAGGTGGACCAGATCTGGATACCGGGCCCTGCCCCGGAGGCCAGAAGGAGGTTGTCCGGGCTGATGGCGACGGCCAGCCGTTCCTGTCCATCGGCGGGGAACTCGTGGACGATCGTCCCCGAGGGCACTTTCCAGAGGCGTACGACGTTGTCATCGCTTACCGTGGCCAGGAGCGTCCCGTCGTTGCTCAAAGCTGCATCGCGCACCGAGTGGCCCACGTTCCACTCGTGGAGGCGGTCGCCGGTGCGCACGTCCCAGAGCCGCACCGTCCCGTCCCGAGCCACGGAAAGCAGGGCCATGCCGCAAGAAGCCGGGCAAAAGCCGACGCGCACCACCGCACCGTTGTGCCCGGGCAGGGAGGTCCTCTGCCAACCATCGTCGACCTTCCAAACCTGGATCGCGCCCTCGCTCGTGCCCGCAGCGAGGAGCGAACCGCCCACGTGGTAGTAGCTCACCACCGGCCGGCCGTCTCCGTCCAGCGCGAGCGAGGCGTAGCGCCCGGCATCGCCTTGTGCATCCACCGTTTCGACCACCCAAGCGCTCCCCTCGAAGCGAGCGTACTTGAGCGCACGGTTTGCAGCGTCGTAGTAGGCGATGTGGGGCCGGCCGGTTGCATCCAGCGCAATCGACGCGTACTCGCCCACCCCGGGCCCGGGGTCCACCGTCTCGGACACCCAACCGCTTCCCTCGAGGTAGGCGTATTTGAGCGCCCCTTTCCCGGCGTCGTAGTAGGCGATGTGGGGCCGGCCGGACGGGTCAATCGCCAGGGAAGCATACTCGCCCACCTCCGGGCCGGCGTCCACCGTCTCGGACACCCAGCGGCTTCCCTCGAGGTGGGCGTATTTGAGCGCCCCTTTCCCGGCGTCGTAGTAAGCGATGTGGGGCCGGCCGGACGGGTCAATCGCCAGGGAAGCATACTCGCCCACCTCCGGGCCGGCGTCCACCGTCCGCACCTCCCAGCCGGAAGGAGACCGGGAGGCAAGCTGCAGCGTCCGGCTCGTGGCCTCGTAGTAGGCGATGGAGGGTCGACCGGATCGGTCCAGCGCCAGGGAGGCATACGCCCCGAGCGGGCTTCCCGCAGCTACCGTTTCCGTGATCCAGCGCGCGCCCTCGGACGCGGCGTAACGGAGGCCCTCGCAGGATTGGCGTGCCACGTCCAACTGGCAATAGGCGATGTGGGGCCGGCCTTCCCCGTCCAGGGCCAGGGAGGCATAGGCGCCGACCCACTCACCGGTATCCACCACCTGGATATCCCACTCGCTGTGCTGCCCGTGGGCATACTTCAGATGGCCGGCCGCAACGTCATAATAGGCGATGTGGAGCTCTCCAGCGCCGTCCACCGCAAGCGACGTGTAGAGCCCGGCGTATCCCAGCGCATCAGGGCTCTCGGTCGTCCAGGAGGCCCCATCCCACCGGGCAACCTTCAGAGCGCCCGTGGGGGTCAACGCAAGGTCGGTCACGGGATTGGCGACGTGCGGCCGGAGCGGCCCTCCGGCGTAGGCCTGCAGGCCGTAGGCAAGGCTCAGGATGCTTGTGAGGGCGATAAGGAAGAAGAGGATGCGGAGGACACCGCGATGCTCCAACGGGGACGAAAGGCCTGATCCAGTCAAGATCCAGCCTCCTGCTCACCGGAGCCGGCAGTTCGCGCGGTTCCCAGTGGCTCACTGCTCTGGGTGGAAAGAAGCCAACCCGATGCGAAAAAGGGCCGAGAGGGGGCGGCCCGGCCGACCGCCCCCTTCGGGAGTCCCGGCCCCGTACACTACCGGTATCAGACCTACTGCTTCTTGGTGATATCGACGCCGTACCACTTCAGCGACAGGCGCGTGAGGGTGCCGTCTTCATGCATGGCGCGGATAATCTCGTTCAACTTGGCGATCATCTTGTCGGAGGGGCCGCGGCTCTTGTCCAGCGCAAAAGCGAGCGGTTCGTAATAGGCCGGCTTGCCGATGATCTTGATCGGCACGCCGCGGTTGATCGCCTCCTGGAGCGTCGGCAGGGCCGACATCACCGCGTCCAGCCGCACACCGTCTCCCAGCGCCAGGTCCTGGATCGCTTCGGCGTCCGTGCTGTAGGGTACAATCTTGACCCCGGCCGGCGGAGGATATACAGGCTTTTCCCCTACGATCTCCAGCGTCCCCCGCAGGTAGGCCTCATAGGTCGTGGCTGTGCCCAGGCCGACCCGCTTTCCTGTGAGATCCTCCGGCTTGGTGATCGTGGTGTTGTCCTTGTGCACCGCAAAGGCGGCCGGGGTGTAATAGTAGGGCTCGGTGAACCAGAGGACAGCCTGGCGGTCCTTGGTGATCGTCATCGAGCCGATGCTCAGGTCCCAGCGGCCGCCCCAGTTGCCCGAGGTGATCGTGTCCCAGTCGGGGGTCACGAACTCGAGCTGTACGCCCAGGCGCTTGGCGACCTCCTTGGCCACGTCGACGTCAAAGCCGTCCAGCTCGCCCTTGTCGTTGAGGAAGCTCTGGGGAGCGTAGTTGGGGTCGGTAGAAACGCGGATCTTGCCCGCAGCCTTTACCTGGTCCAGGAGATCCTGTTCCTTCGGCTGTCCACACGCCACAAGCAGGCCTCCGACCAGCACCATCACGAGTAGCGCACCGAATAGAGCCCGTCTGCGTGACATCGGTTTTCTCCTCCTTGGGTCAACCACTCACGGCAGGGAAAAGGGCATTCGTGTGGGCCGACTTCACCTCCTTGTCTCCTGCCTGCACCAAGGCAACAGGCCGTTCAAACGAGCAACAACCACAACTATTATACCGAACGGAAAACGGTTCGTCAAGCCGCTTTGACAATGCCTGCAGCCGTGGGTATAATTGAACAAATCTTCCCGCGCATGCGGTGGAGGTGAGATATGCGCGTAGGTGTGTTGACCGGCGGAGGAGACTGTCCGGGGCTGAACCCGGCGATCCGAGCCGTTGTGCGTCGGGCATTGCAGCACGGCTTTGAGGTGCTGGGCATTCGCAACGGGTGGGCCGGCCTGCTGGGCGACGGCGATGTGGTCCCGCTCGACCTGCAGTTCGTCTCGGGGATCCTGCACGTCGGGGGTACGAAGCTGGGGACGTCCCGCACGAACCCTGCCAAAGATGAGGCGATGATGTCCCAGGTGCAGCGCAACCTCGAGCGCTATGGGATCGAAGCGCTCGTCGCGATCGGCGGCGACGACACACTGGGTGTGGCCCATCGGCTGTCCCAACGGGGGTTCCACGTCGTGGGGATCCCGAAAACAATGGACAATGACGTCGTAGGGACGGACTACTGCATCGGCTTCGACTCGGCGGTGAGCATCGTCGCCGAGGCGCTCGACCGGCTGCACACGACAGCCGAGAGCCATCATCGGGTGATCGTCGTCGAGGTCATGGGGCGGGACACCGGCTGGGTGGCCATCATGGGAGGCTTGGCGGGCGGTGCCGACTTTATCCTGATCCCCGAGGAGCCCCACACGCTCGAGGAGGTGATCGCCTCCTTGGAGCGGCGCCGGCAGCGCGGGAAGAACTTTTCCATCATCGTCGTAGCGGAGGGGGTTGTCATGCCGGAGCTGGCCGACAAGGAGGCGATCTGCGAGCGGGATGCCTTCGGCCACGTGCGGCTGGACCGCCGCTGTGTGGCGGAGACGATCGCCCAGATGATCGGGGAACGCACGGGAATGGAGACACGGCACGTGGTGTTGGGGCATCTGCAACGGGGTGGTTCGCCGACCGTTTTCGACCGCGTGCTCGCGACCCGCTTCGGCGTGCGCGCCGCAGATATGGTACAGGCCGGCCGCTTCGGACGCATGGTGGCCATCCAGGGAAACCATATCGTCGAAGTTCCGCTCGAGGTGGCCGCAAGCGGCATCAAACCGGTCGACCCCGAGCTGATCCGCCTGGCTCAGGTCTTCTACTAGGCTCCCGATGGCCTCCCTGTTCGACCGCGCCGCCCGCTTGTACGACCTCCTTGCGCACCCACCGGACCCCACCCCGTTGCTGGAGATGCTCGGTACGCCGCCCGGCGGCCGTATCCTGGACCTGGGCGGGGGGACAGGGCGCGTGGGACAGGTGCTCGCCGGAAGGCACGTGACGGTTTGTGACCTTTCCGGACCGATGGTCCAGCGGGCGCGCGACAAGGGATTGATGTCTTGCCAGGGAAGGGCCGAGGCGCTTCCGTTCGCTTCGGGCACCTTCGACGGCGTCCTTGTCGTCGATGCCTTCCACCATTTCGCAGGTCAGGAAGCAGCAGCGCGCGAGATGCTGCGCGTCGTGCGGCCGGCTGGGCGGGTCGTCGTGGTGGAACCGGACATTCGGCACGCGGTCGTGCGACTGGTCGCGCTGGGAGAGCGGCTCCTGGGAATGACGAGCCGGATGCGCCCGGTCGAGGAGATGGAGGCGTTGTTCCGGGCGGCAGGCGGACACGTGGTGGCGGTGCAGCAGATGACCCGCGCCAGCGTAGGTATGGTGGTGACCCGTGGAACGTGATGTAGTGATCGCGACGGAAAAGCTCAGCCGGTACTTCGACGGCCGGCCGGCCGTAGAAGCGCTGGACCTGAAGGTGAGGGCCGGGGAAGTGCTCGGGTTGCTCGGGCCGAACGGGGCGGGCAAGACCACGACCGTGCGTATGCTGACCGCCCTGATCGCCCCCACCTCCGGCAGCGCTACCGTGTGCGGTTTCCGCCTGGGGGAAGCGGACGACGAGATCCGCAGGCGCGTTGGCATCCTGACGGAAGCGCCCGGGCTCTACGAGCGGCTGTCCGTACAGTTCAACCTGGAGCTCTATGCCCGGCTCTACGGCGTCCCGGAGCGCGAGGTGAGCACGCGGGTGGAGCATTACCTGCGCGTGCTCGACCTCTGGGACCGCCGACGCGACCCGGCCGGGACGCTTTCCAAAGGGATGAAGCAGAAACTGGCGATCGCGCGGGCGATGCTCCATGAGCCGGAGGTGCTCTTCTTGGACGAACCTACGGCTTCGCTCGATCCCGAAGGTGCGCAGCTCGTGCACACCTTCATCGAGGATCTCCGCCGAGAAGGTCGGACGATCGTGCTCTGTACCCACAACCTGGCGGAGGCAGACCGTCTCTGCGACCGCATCGCGGTGCTGAAACAGCGCCTGATCCGCGTGGATGCTCCGGAGCGCCTCCGGCGAGCGCTCTATGGGCGGGCCGTGCGGATCCAGCTGCGGGAGGTGCGCCCCGAACATCTGGAAGCTGTCCGCGCCCTGCCGTTCGTGCGCGACGTGCAGCCCTTCGCACACGAGATCCAGGTGCAGCTGGACGACGCCGAAACGATGAACCCGATCCTCGTCCGCCGTCTGGTGGAAACAGGTGCGGAGGTCCAGTTCGTGCGGGAGGAGGAGCACTCCCTCGAGGAAGTCTACCTGGACCTTGTGCGCCAGGAGGAGGCTGAACGATGAACTGGAGCCGTGTGCGCGCGATCGTACGGAAAGAGTGGACCGACGCCTTCCGCAATCGGCTCGTTTTTTTCACGCTCGTCTTTATGCCGCTCCTCTTCACGGTCCTACCGTTGCTCAACCTGTACTTCATGGGGAAGCTGCCGAGTGAAGAGGTGGACGCGAACGACCTCGGCCCCTTCGTGCCCTATCAGGCACGCTTTCACCTGACCGATCCTCAGGATGTGGTGCGGGTCGGGATGGCAAGCATCTACCTGATCATCTTCCTGATCCTGCCGCTGATGCTTCCCATGGTTATGGCCACCGACAGCATCGTGAGCGAGAAAGTCAGCAAGAGCCTGGAGCCGCTCCTGGCGACCCCGATCCGGGTCACGGAGTTGCTGATCGGGAAAGGGCTAGCCGCCGCTGGGCCGGCTGTGGCGGTCACCTGGTTCTGCTATGCGCTCTATGCTGGGCTGGCTGCCCTGGTCACCACCCCAGCCGTAGTGCGCGTGCTCTGGAGTGTGGACTGGCTGCTGGGGATCGGGCTCCTGTCCCCACTGATGGCGATGCTGGCGGTGGGGATTGGCATCCTGATCTCCTCCCGGGTGAGCGATACGCGCACGGCGCAGCAGATCGGTGGCTTCCTGGTGCTTCCGCTGATGCTCCTCCTCATCCCGATGTTCCTGGGGAGGCTTGCTCTTA
>JBMFPK010000117.1:0-7748 GCA_049969155.1 Chloroflexia bacterium
CTTATGTGGTCGTCGCCAACAAGCAGGATGCTGAGAACGCCTGGGGAGCGGAAGAACTGCGGCTCGCCCTTCGCCTTCCCACGGATGTCCAGGTGCTTCCCTGCGTAGCGCTCGATCGAGAAAGCGTCAAGAACGTGCTGCTGGAGCTGCTCTACCTGGTTCTGCAGGCGGCCGCAGCCTGACGGGAAACATTTCCCTTTCGACATTCGTAGACGATTCGGGCAGGGCGGCGATGGAAACGCTGCAGGAGGAACAGGTCTGGATCCTGCGGACCCTGCAGGGCGACCAAGAGGCGTTTGCGCAGCTCGTTCAGCGCTACCAACGGCAGGTTTACAACCTTGCCTACCGCATGCTCGGGAACGTTCAGGACGCGGAGGATGTGGCGCAGGAAACCTTCCTGCGCGCCTATCGGGCTCTGGACGCCTTCGAGATCGGCAAAAAGTTCTCTTGCTGGCTCCTTTCGATCGCTTCGAACCTCTGCATCGACCTCCTGCGCCGGCGCAAGTTTGCCTGGTTGTCCCTGCAGGACGTCTCCTACCGTACCGCTGCCGCCCAGGAGGAGCCGGTGGGAAGCGCCCTGCGCCGCGAGCAGGCGCATGAGGTGCAGCGCTTGCTTTCGCGTCTGCCGGAGAAATACCGGGTGGTGGTGGTGCTGCGCTACTGGTACGACCTGTCCTACGAAGAGATCGTGGAAGTGACCGGGCTTTCGCTCAACACCGTGAAGACTCGCTTGCACCGCGCCCGGGCGATGCTGGCCCGGGCGATCGAGGAGGAAGAGCGGCGATGCGCCACCGAACGGCTCGCCGGCTGATGTCCCTGGCGATGGACGGCTGCATCGCAAGAGAGGAGGAATCCCAACTCCTGGCCCACGTGGAACGGTGTGCCCGCTGTCGAGGGGTGTGGGCAGCGATGCTTCGCGCCGACAACATCCTGAAAGATGCCCCCCTTGTGGAAGTGCCCGAGACTCTGTTGCCCGCCGTCCTGTCCCGGCTGCCGGCCCGGCGTCGCGCGGTTACAGCCGTGCCCTCGGCCTGGAGCCGCGCAGGTCTCCTAGTCGGGCTTGCGGCGGGAGCGGTGGCTTTGGTGGCCCTGATCGGGGTGCTACTCCTTGCGGCCGGTGTGTGGCCGGCAGCGCTGGGCGGGGGTCCGGGCGGCTGGGCCGCCGAGCTCTGGAGCGCCGTCCGCGCGCTGGTCCGTGCGGCTGGGCCGGTCGCGCGGGCCGTGGGGCATGCCTTCGGGGTGGTCGGGTTGCTCCTTGCGCTGGGGCTGGCCGTGGCCGGCGTCGTGCTCTGGATTGCCTTCTGGCGGCTGGGCAACAGGCGCTAGTCCTGGCCTTGGAGAGACCTGTGCGCAGGGTGGTGGTGTTCCTCCTGATAGCCGAGATAGCGATTGGAGCGCCCGCATTCCTGGTGGCTCCCCGGATCGCCCGAGGTCCGTGTGTGCGTGTCGGAGGGAGCCTCGCGATCCCACCGGAGGTGCGCTGCGGCGGGGATGCGCTGGCCGTCGGCGGGGACCTTGTGATCCGCGGGGAAGTGGATGGGGATGCCGTTGCCCTCTGGGGCAACGTGCGCGTCGAAGGGGATGTGCGGGGCGACGTCGTGAGCCTGGGAGGGGGAAGCAGTCTGCTGCGCGGGGGATCCATTGCAGGTAATGTCACGGCGGTGGGAGGGCGCTTCCGTCAGGAAACAGGGGCGGCACTGGGTGGGAGTGCTCTGGGGACAGCCTGGACGCTCCGGGGGCTTCGGGGAGGAGGCGATCGCCTGGTCGTTCCGTTGCACCAGCGCGTAGCCACGGGCGCCCTTGCCGGGGCCGCCGGTGTCGGCCTCGGGTTGCTCTTTGCGCTGGGGCTGCGCACGGCTTGGCCGCGGCGCATCGCCGTTGCCCTGGCCATGGTACGCCGCACCTGGGCAGAAAGTCTGGGCCTGGGGCTTGCCACGATGCTGGTGCTTCTGGGGATTGTGCCGTTGTTCTCGTGGTTCTTGCTGCGGCTTGTGGTGGGCATCCCGTTGCTCGTGCTGTTGCTTCTGCTCGCGTTCCTGGTATGTTCCGTGGGGATGTTGCTGACTGGCCTCGCTGCGGGAGAAGCCTGGAGCGCCCGGCTTCGCAAGCCGGCTCCGGTCTGGCTGCGCAGCGCGGCAGGACTGCTCCTCCTGGCGGTTGCCATCCTGGTCCCCGCGATGTGGGCGCCCGCGTGGGGAATGGGGATCGCTCTGGTTGCGTCTGCACCCGGCCTGGGCGCGCTCCTGCTGAGTCGGGCCGGGACGCGTGAAGCGGGCTAGCGCGGTGGCCTGTCCTGGTAGTGGGCAAATTCGGCGATCGCCTGCTCGGACAGCGGGTGGGCTGCCATCTCGCGGATGAGCGTGAAGGGAAGGGTCACGTGGTGGGCCCCTGCGGATAGGCAAGCAAGGACTTCGTCGACCTCGCGGAGGCTGGCGGCGAGGAGCTCGGTACGCCGCCCGGTCGCCCGCAGGACCTCCGCGATCTCGGCCACGAGCGCGATTCCTCGCCCCGAATAGCGCGTCATACGGTTCACGTAGGGGATGACGTAACGTGCTCCTGCTTCGGCGGCCAGGTATGCCTGTCCGGGGCTGAACACTGCTGTTGCCGCGCACGGGATCTCGGGGGCCAGCCGCGCCAGGATGGCAAAGTTTTCCAGCGAGGCCGGGATCTTGAGCACGATCTGGGCCGGCGACAGCGCGGAGAAGTGCCGTCCTTCCTCTTCCAGGGCGAACGGTTCGGTGGCCACGGGCTGATAGAAGACGGGCCCGGGGCAGAGGCGGCAGATCTCCGAAACGACCTCTTCCGCGGGACGGCCGGCCTGGGCCATCAGCTTCGGGTTTGTCGTGACGCCCGTGACGAAACCCCACGCAATGGCCTGGCGGACCTCCTCCACTTGCGCGGAATCCAGGTAAAGCGCCATGCCCGATCTACCTCCGCGGCTTCCCGTGGACGATCTCCTCGATCCTCGCGCGCACGGTTCGTTCCAACCGCAGGGCGATCTCTTCCGGAAGGGTCAGATCGATGCCGAAAGCGACGCTCCACTCGCCGTCCGGCTGTTGATCCGCTTGAAACGTGAAGCGCCCTTTCCCGGGCAGCACCACGAAGCCCTGAGCAATCCCCACTTCTTCGAAGATATCGCGCACATCCACCTGCAGCTCCAGGGCCTCGTTCTCCAGGTCCTCAGGGCGCACGCTGAGGATCGCAGGGGGTGGCTGGCGAAAGAGACCTTCCGCCACGCCGATGGAGGACAGGGCTGCGGCTACGAGATGCTCGTGCAGGCCCTGCGGGATCTCCGGCTCGGGGGCAAAGGTGACCATCCAACCCGTGTCAGGGTGGCGGGAGGCCTCGTACCGGAACGCCCCCAGCCGCCCGACAAAAACCGCGCCGCGGGCTTCCCTGCCCCCAGGGAGCAGATGGGTGCGAACGGTCACATCCTGTGCGGGAGATTCCACCATACGGTTCCTCTTTTCTGTGTCTCTCGGAGCCGTTGCCGGGCACGGCGGCCGCGGCGCGCGTCATTGTACAACAGTCCGGCGTGGAACGCAACCACGACCGTCGGCCGGTTGCGCAGCCGATGGCGATGTGGTACAATCCCGTCGCGTCGGAGCGAGGACGGACAGCGCGGTCCGAAGGTCGAGGTCGCTGCAAGCAAGGACGGTTTGCCAAACAAGGAGGTTGCCGATGCCGCGCGATTTCCTCTCCGCCAGGGTGCGTGCGGTTCCCCCTTCCGGCATTCGACGCTTCTTCGACATCATTGCCACGATGAAGGATGTCATCTCTCTGGGGGTTGGGGAGCCCGACTTTGTCACACCGCCCCAGATCCTGGCTGCAGGCGTGCGCTCCCTGCAGGAGGGACGCACGGCCTATACTTCCAACTCCGGCCTGCTCGAACTGCGGCAGGCCCTCACGGCCCACCTGGAGGGCCTGTACGGAGTCACGTATGACCCTGAGACCGAGCTGCTGATCACGGTCGGGGTGAGCGAGGCGCTGGCGATCTCGTTGCTCGCCACGGTGGATCCCGGCGACGAGGTCATCGTCCCCGAACCGTGCTTCGTCTCGTATCGCCCAGGAGTCATCTTCGCGGGGGGCACGCCGGTCACCGTGGCGACCACGGTAGACGACGGTTTTCAACTGACGCCGGATCGGGTCGAGCGGGCCATCACGCCGCGGACCAAAGGCCTCCTGCTCGGTTACCCAAACAACCCGACGGGCGCGGTGATGGAGCGTTCCCTACTGCTCGAGATCGCGCGGCTGGCGGAACGCTACGACCTCCTGGTCTACTCGGACGAGATCTACGACCGGCTCGTCTACGGGGTCGAACATACCTGTTTTGCCTCATTGCCCGGAATGCGGGAGCGCACGGTGTTGTTGGGCGGCTTTTCCAAGTCGTACGCGATGACTGGCTGGCGAATCGGGTATGTCGCTGCGCCGGCCCCCATCATGCGGGAGATCCGCAAGGTGCACCAGTATGCCATCATGTGTGCCCCGACCCCCAGCCAGTACGCTGCGCTGGAGGCACTGCGCAGCGGGGAACCGGACGTGGAACGGATGCGTGCGGAGTACGATCGTCGCCGTCGGATGATCGTGAAGGGGTTGAACGCGATCGGGCTGAAATGTTTTGAGCCCCGTGGAGCCTTCTACGCCTTTCCGTCCATTGCCTGCACGGGGATGTCGAGCGAGGAGTTCTCCGAAAAACTGCTCTTCGAGGAAAGGGTCGCGGTGGTGCCGGGAAATGCCTTTGGGGACTGTGGCATGGGTTTTGTGCGTTGTTGCTACGCGGCGTCGATGGAGCAGATCGAGGAAGCGCTTGTGCGGATGGGCCGGTTTGTGGAGAAGTATGCCCGCTGAAGCGTTTGTCCGGAGGAGGGACCGCGATGACCGAGCGGTGTGCTCTCTGTGAGGCGGAAGCCGGCGCGCGTTGCAGTGTCTGCGGGAAGCCGCTCTGTACCTTGCACGTGCGACGGGCGCTGCCCTACCTGAGCGTCGGGGAATTCCTCGGGACGGTATTCCGAACCCTGGCGCACGCCCCCGGCACCCTGCTCGCGGTGCTTACGGAAGAAGAGGAGGAAGAACCCTTCTGCCCGGAATGCGTGGTGCGGAATGCCCGCCGACGCACGGTCGAGCAGCGAAAGTTCCTCTTGCTCGTGCTGGGCGCGGTGGTGGTGATCGGGGGGGTGGTTTATCTGTTGGTCCGTTGATCGTTGAAGGTGGATCGTTGATGGTTGATCGTTGAGGGTTGCGTGTGGGAGGGCGGTAGGGGGCTGTGTCGGTGCAGGGGAAGCCTGCGGGGGTGCGGGGGTTGGCTGGGCAGGAGGAGGTGGCCTCAAGCCCTGACACGGCCCAAGGGCAGGGCGAGCCGCTAGCCGTGCGGCAAGGCGTTTCGAGTTGCATCGGCGGGCAGGTTACGGTAAAATGGCATTGGCCGCGTGCCCGATCTTCGGGCCAGGGTGGCCTTGGGGCCCCAGTAGCTCATCTGGATAGAGCGGCTGCCTTCTAAGCAGCGGGTTGGGGGTTCGAATCCCTCCTGGGGCATGGGCAGAACGGTGCAGGTGCGTTTCGGTGCGGGGCGCCAGGAGCTCCTCCGGCGCCCTGTTGTGTGGAGCGCAACGATGCCCATTCGAGCGATCATCAGCGATTTCGGTGGCGTGCTCGTCCGGACGTTCGACGCCAGTGGCCGGGCTTCTTGGGAAGACCGACTGTATCTCCCCCGCGGCTCGTTGCCCGGCCTCGTATTCGACTCGGAGGTGTCTATGCGCGCGATGCGCGGACAGGCGACCGAGGACGAGGTCTGGCAGGATGTCGCGCGTCGGTTCCGTCTTGCTCCGGAAGATCTTGCTACTCTCCGTCACGACTTCTGGCGCGGAGACCGGCTGGACGAGGATCTGGTGCGCTTCTTCGCCGGCCTGCGGCCCCGCTACCGCACGGCGATCCTCAGCAATGCGTGGAACGGTGTGCGGCAGCTGTTTCGGCGCATAGGGTTGGACAAGGCGTTCGACCTGATCGTCATCTCGGCCGAGGAAGGGATGGTCAAGCCGGACCCAAGGATCTACCGGCTCACGGCTAGCCGGTTGGGTGTGCATCCGGAGGAGGCCGTGCTCATCGACGACCTGCCGGCGAACGTGGTTGGGGCGCGCGCCGCAGGGATGCGCGCAGTGCACTTTCGCAGCCCTGAGCAGGCTATCGCGGAGCTGCGGGCGATGCTGGACGATTTGTCAGGGTGAAAGGCCTGTGGTATAATTGCGCCGTTTTCCGGACGATTGCCCCGGGCTGCGCCCGCCCGGGTGGAACAAGATCGGTGTGGAGGCAAGGTGAGATGCCCGAGTTTCGGACAACCGATGCTGTAGAGCAGCGTTACCTGAAGGATAGTCTGCCCGAGTTTCGGGTCGGTGACACGGTGCGTGTCAGCGTGCGGGTGGTCGAGGGGGACCGCGAGCGTATTCAGGACTTTGAGGGAGTGGTCATCCGCCGTCGCGGGCGCGGGATCAACGAGAGCTTTACCGTACGGCGGGTGGGCGCACACGCCGTGGGGGTCGAGCGCACGTTCCTGGTGCACTCGCCGCGCGTGGAGGCAATCCGTGTTCTCCGGCGGGGCAAAGTGCGGCGGGCCGTGCTGAGCTATCTCCGAGGTCGGACGGGGCGGGCGGCGCGCATCAAGGAAGAACGCTAGCCTGCTCCTCCTGCTTTGCCGCGCCTCAGGTCTCCCGTGCACCTTGCGGTGCGGGTGTGCTGTCTTTCATCCTGCGGGGCTCTTTTTTCCGGAAGTGCAGGTCTTATGGGAGGTGCCTCGGCGCGGATTACTTCTTCCGCTTGCCCGCAGGTGTGCTCCCTGCGGGGGGTTGCCCAGGGGACCGTCGGCTCAGAGGAGGCTCAGCAGCCAGTTGGTCGCTGGTCGCTGAGGTCGAAACTTTTCCCCTGCCTGTTGCCGGCCCGGTTGCGGCAGTCTTGGATCGGGCGGGAGAGATTTGGGTGGGTTCGGTGTCGGCCTCCGTGGAGGCCCCTTCGCCGACACGGCGTGCCCGAGATGCGGCCGTGCGCGTGGACTTGGTGGCTTGGCGGCCGGCGGGTTCCTGAGCGGTGGACGGCTTTCCTCCCTGGGCATCTCCGGCAGGGGATACAGCTCCTTTCGTCTTGCCGGGCACCTTAGCGGCGGTCGTATCCCGTGTCTCCTTGCGCCGCACGGCCTTGCGCGCGGTTCCGGTGGGGCGCTCCTGCGCGGCCGGTGGCTTTGGGCGGAGAGGCGCCGTATCCCCGGGGACAGCCAGGAGCGATGTCACACGATCCCCTTTCGTGAGGGGCAGCGGGCTTCCCCGGGCGCTCCGGCCCAGGCGGGGGATCTCCGAGACCGGCTGCCGAAGGACCATGCCGGCCGTGGTGAGAAACAGCGCAAGGTCCCCTTCGCTCACCGTGCGCGCGCAAGCAACCGTATCTCCCCGTGGGATTGTAGCCACACCTTTGCCCGCGCGCCCCTGTAGCGGGAACTCGGCCAAGGCCGCACGTTTCGCACGTCCCTGGGCAGAAACCACCAGGAGTTCGTCCTCCGGGGATCGGCACAAATCCATCGCTGCCGTGACATCGCCCGGTTCCAGATCGATGCCTTTCACCCCCGAGGCATTCCGCCCCATCGGCCGTACGTCTGCCTGAGGGAAGCGAAGGGCACGTCCGCCGGCCGTGACCATCAAGATATCTTCCTCCCCCGTAGCCGCGTGCACGGCGACCAGAGCATCGCTCTCCCCCAGCGGGAAAGCGAT
>JBMFPK010000118.1:0-7694 GCA_049969155.1 Chloroflexia bacterium
TCCTCCAGAGCGCGGAGGGTGAGCGGTGGGACCTCAACACGGATGTGGGCGAACGGTTCCGGCCGCGGGCCGAGCAGTGCAGGCGTCGGAAGCTCGAGCCGCCGAACTTCCGGCAGGGCCGGCGCTTGCCCTTCTCCATCGGCGCGCTGGAGGCGTCTCGGAGGGGCAATGCAGGCGCGCACTACGCTCGCATTCCCCTGCCCCCGCTGCCGGGCAAGGAGAAGGCGGGCGCGCCGGACGGCGTTGGCCGTCCGGGCCAACCGTATATCCTCGCAGATCCCCGGCAGCGGCTCGGGCAACCTTTCCCTATCGCCCGCGCGACCGCGCTCCGCCTTACCTTGCCAGCGTGCTTCTTCCTTGGCCTTGCACGGTGCCACCGTCTCTGCTCCTAAGGGCCAATAAACGGCTCGATCTGCGCCGGGTTGTAGCCGAGCGGACAGGCCGCAAGGAGCGTCGGCCGAGCCTGGGCAGGAACCCAGGCGCCCTTTGGGGACTCCAGGTACTGCCGGAACCACCTCCGGCCACACTGGATGGCCGAGTACACCCGCGACGCTACCGCAGAGTTGGGTTGACCGCCAATGGAGCGGAAATAGTCCAAGTACTTGTCCCAGAGATAGCAGACCGTCGCCCGCATCTCGTAGGAACTCGCCAGTCCGGTACGCTCGGCGTTCTCGATCTCTGCACAGGTCGCGTCGATCTCATCGAGGGCCTCGATCCGGCCCCGCTGCGGCTGGGGAACTCCCTGCTCGCTCAAGAACTCGCGCTGATCCACGACCACAAAGGCAAGGCCGGCAAAAAGACCCCGCGCGCGGGCTTGCTCCGCGTGGCGGTACTCGTGCATGAGCGTGCTGTGGAGCTTCGCGACCACCTCCTCGGCTTCCCCGTGGAGGACGCTCGGGCTCACCTGGATGATCGCACGGATCTCGTCCGCGCTGTGGAGCTGCCAATGTACGGCAGAGGCCGCGGTGGCGCATTCCGGTTTCCTCGCGACATAAGGGAGCGCAAGGGCTGTCGCTCCACCACCGCCCACGGCAATGGTTCTGCCTCCAACCTGCCCGAGCGATGTCGTGCACTGGACCTCGACAACGTTTCCCAGGGGAAGGTCGGACCGCAGCATCTGCCACATCGACGTAGGAGCGCTTGCACGGTCCGCAGATTGCACAAGGGCCCGAATCTCGGCGCGCTGTTCCGGACTCAGAGCCGGCCAGCTGCCGGTGCTCGGAGTCCTTGCGCGCGCGACGGCCTCCGCCTCGACCGCCTCCGGTGTGTGTTCGGCGAGGTCTCTGCTCAGCGCGGGTGTCCGAAACAGCCGCTGAGTGGTCCCCGCACGCGAGGTGTCATGCAGCGCGGGCAGCACGAGCCGGCCGCCCATGGTGAGTCTCAAGATCCGAATCCCCTCCGACCGCAGGAGCGCGTTCGGCAGAGCGACCAGCCAGGCACCCCTGGGAAGAGGGGTCAGCCCGAGCTGCGGCGTCCAATTCGACGCACGCTGCATGGGCCCCGCCTCCTGGGCGACCGTCTGCTGGATTCGTTCGCGTACCCGCGATCGTTCCCGCCTCACGCTTTGCCCCCGCCTTAAGTACCCGCCGGTTCCTTCGGCGCCAGGATCCCCCGCGAGAAGTCCAGCCAGATTCGCCTGTCCTCCCAGTAGTCGTAAGCCCGGCAGACAAATGGACGATGCTCGAAGATGCAGTAGCGATAGGTCTTGGGGTCGCAGTGGACGCAGTAGCCGTCCGGTCGCTTGCAGAGCCAGTAGGGCGGGCCGTAGTCCCAACGCGCGACCTCTTCGTCCTGGTGCTGCTCCGTCAGGCAGAAACTGAAGGTACAGCAGCGCGCTTTAAAGATGGGCAGCCGTTCCAAGCAATCCAGCTGGATGTTGTTTTCGGAGGCGTACTTGTCCCGTGTAGCTAAGGTAGCGCTAACCAAAGTCCGCCTCGTCGATCACCTTGCCCATCTTCTGGAACTCACGCCGCGCGGCCTGCAGGAGGTGGCCCATGGTGATCACCTGGCCATCCTCGGCAGCGAGAAACGCCGCGCCCAGCGCGATGTTCCGGATGTGGCCCCCGGTCACCCGGAAGCGACGCGCAAGCTCTCCCGGGTCTACATCGTTCCCCAGCGGCGCCTGCGCGGGAAAGATCACCTGCCAGATGCGGCGGCGTGCAGGCTCGTCCGGGAAGGGAAAATGGACGACAAAATGCATCCGCCGCACGAAAGCGTCGTCCATGTTGCCGAAAAGGTTGGTGGCTAGGATGCACACCCCGGCGTGCTCCTCCAACGCCTGCAGGAGGTAGGCGACCTCGATGTTCGCGTAACGATCGTGCGCGTCGCTCACCTCGGAGCGCTTGCCAAAGAGCGCGTCGGCTTCGTCGAAAAACAGGATGGCGTTTGCCCGCTCGGCCTCGGCAAACAGCCTGCGCAGATGTTTCTCGGTCTCCCCCACGTACTTGCTAACCACCGCCGACAGGTCGATTTTGAACAGCGGCAGCCCGAGTTCCCCCGCGATGATCTTGGCCGCCATCGTCTTGCCGGTGCCTGAGGGACCGGCAAAGAGGGCGTTGAGACCCTTCCCCATCGGGCGCTGTCGGTCGAAGCCCCAGGCGTCGTACACCAGGTCGCGCCTGCGGATTGCCGCCGCCAGCTCTCGGAGGTGCGCCCGCGCGTCTTCGGGGAGGATCAGCTCCTCCCAGCGATGCCGCGCGGGTACGGGGCGCGCAAGATCGTCCAGCGTCGGCATGACGACCACCGACACGGCCTCCTCCAGGTCCTCGGGCGCGATCGCCGTCCGGCGGTGCAAGTACGCCCTCCCCTGCGCCCAGGCCGCGGCGTCCCGGATGTGCCCGCCGAGGAGTCGGTAGCGCGAAGCCAACTCGTACAGGGAGACCCCCTCGCAGGGGCGGCCGGCCAGGAAACGCTCCCACAGGGCCACGCGGAGCTGCGCATCCGGCCGTTCCAGCACCAGCCGCACGGTGCCCTCCGGAAGGCGAGGGGCAACAAGCAGGGCTTCAGAAGCGAGGCAGATGGGTACGCCGTAGGAGCGGCCGAGCTGTGCCCACAGGACCAGCGGCAGGCCGCTCCCCTCTTGCGCGAGGAGGATTGCACCCTGAAGGCACGCCTCCCGTGCGGCCAACACCGCGTCTTCGGCGGACACCGAGGCGTCGTCGCCCTGCGGGCGTTCCAGCTCCAGCAGCGGCCGGCCCATCGCCGACGCCAAGGCCCGCGCGACTGTCCGGCGTCCACACCCTGCCGGTCCTTCCAGGAGGAGCAACGAAACGGCGCCCATGGCGAGCGGTTCGAGCAGCGCCGCCAGGCACTCTTTCAGGCTGGAGGGAAAGAGGATCTCTTCGAGCGGCCGTCCGGGCTTCACGCGGCGCAGGAACGGGAACGGTGCCTCCTCGCCTCCCGGGCCGGCCAGAAGGTACTGAACGATCCGCGGGTCCGCGATCAGCGCGTGCTGCACGAAGGGAGCAGACGGCTCGTGCGAGGGGGCCTCCAGGCGAATCAACCGGTGGGCGCGCAGGCGGGAGTCCGGGAGCAAGCTCCTCCAGACCGCCCCCTCCTCGCCGCGGCGGCCGAGCAACCGAAGAGCAAGGAACGGGGTCGGACGCGCCTTCGTAACGTCGTCCTGGAGGAAAGCCATCAACCGACCGTAGCGCGGCTCGACCTCGGGAAGCAGCGCCAGGACCAGGATCTCGCGCTCGAGCGCGTCGAGTCCCAGATGTGCTACAAGGGTACCCAGGCGGGACGAGGGCTCCTGAAGCTCCCGTTCGATCTCCGGATCGAGCGCCTCCGCGGTGCACTCCATCTGGGATAGAACGGGGTGAGAGGGGCACTCCGGTTGCTCCACCAGCGCCTTCAGCAGTGCGTCGACCTCCTCGTCGGAGAGCAACAGACCGCGGTAGGGGTCCTGGGGATCTGCGCCCAGCAGCCGTTGGGCGAAAGCTGACCGGCAGAGAAGCAGGGCGATCTGCCCGAGGGAGAGCCAGAGCCCTCGATCCGGGATCCAAGCGGGTATGTACGGCCAAGAGGAAGCAGCCATCGCTACTCCTGCCCGCCGAACCAGGCAGCGATGCGATCCCGCAGGCGCCGTCGATCCCGGTTCGGATGTTTCCCCGATGCGACTCCAAGGTAGGCGGCCAGGATCTTCGAGAGGCCGGGCAGCCCATGGAAGTAGGACCGGGTACCGGTCTGGATGTGTTGTACCCAACCGCGACACTCCCACCCCCTGGAACCCGGTTCCCGCCATATGCGCACGAGGAACGAGACGACTTGCTCCTCGTCCTTGTAGATCTCGACGTCACAATTCGCGGTCTCCATGAAAGGCCCCTGGCCTGGACTCTGGAAGCACGCCCGCGCCGGCTACGTCAGAGCTCTCTTTTTCTATACCACCAGCAGATCACCACAGGAACACAAGAGGAACACAAAGGCAGCACAGCCTTCCCGTCTCAAAGCCTGCCCCCCCCTGAACAGAGGAAGCAACAATTGGTGCAAGGCCGGAGGTTAGCCGGTCCTTGGTCAAACCCGTAGTTTTCTGAGCGCTTGAGCGCCGAAAGGCATCAGAGCCCGACCCTAGCGTCCTGAAGGGCCTGCCAGGCGGCCTGCAAGGCCTCTAGGGCACGGCTTACGCAGCCCAGGGCAATATCGAGGGCCGCTACGCTCGCGCGCTCCGAAAAAGGCCCGGACGACCGTTCCCCACCCCGCACGCGCCGATACAGCGCCCAGGTCTCTGGCATAGGTTCGACGCCGAGTTCTTGCCGCAGGGTTTCCCGGCAGCGCTGAAACTGGAGCAGGGCCTGAGAACGCTGGCCAGCCTCGGCGTAGCAGCGCATGAGCTCGCGGTGCACATCTTCCTGCAGGGGATCGAGGGCCAGCAACCGTTGGCCGTACTCCACGGCCTGATCGAACGCTTGGTTCCGCCGCGCATCCCGCAGCAGCCGCTTGAGCACGCGGATGAGCAGCAGCTGAAGCCGCTCGTGCTCGAGCAGGCACCAGTCGTCATAGCACCCATCCATAAAGTCCCCACGGTACAACGTCAGGGCTTCACAGAGCGCTCGATACCGTTCGTCGTCCAGCGGGATCGTCCCTTCCAGGCCAAGCGTCGCACAACGCACGAACGCTTCCACGTCAAAGCGGTAGGCAGCTCGCGCATTGAACCGGATCCCCCTGCGCCCCGCTTGCAGGAAGCACTCGCCGCCGGAGTCCGCTATCGGGAGAGCGCGACGCAGACGCCAGAAGGTCGTTGAAAGGGCATGCCTGGCTTTCGGGGCAGGACTGGTGGGCCAGAGCTGCTCTGCCAGCGCATCCCGGTCCTGGTACTCTCCGGCCCGCAGGAGCAGGAGGATCAGAAGGTCACGTGCTTTCGAGGTTGGAAACTCCAGTGGGACCCCGTCGTAGGAAACGCAGCGCTTTCCAAGCGTCTGGACCTCTAGGACACCCATCGAACGCCCTCCACGGTCGGTTACCCGTTGCCGCACCCACCTGCCCGTACGGCTGCGCCAACCGGGGTCACCTGTGGCAACCACCCCCTTTCTGTGACATTCTCACGGAGGCTCCGATGGCCCTGGCTTTGCCCTGTAGGGCCGGGCTTCGGAACCCCCTACGTCCCGAGCGCTTGGGCAAGGTCCTGCACGATATCCTGCACCTCTTCGATGCCCACCGAGAGGCGCAGAAGCCCGTCGGAGATGCCCCAGGCCGCGCGCTCCTCGGCGCTCAGGCTTCGGTGAGAGGCGCGGGCCGGGTAGAGCATCAGGCTGTGAATGCATCCCAGGGTGGTCCCAGGGAGGATCAAGCGCAGACGGTCGACCACACCGAGTGCGGCTTCCGCCGTGGGCGGCGTGACCTCGAAGGAAATCACTCCTCCATAGGAACCGGGCCGAAACAGTCTCGAGGCGACGGCGTGCTGTGGATGGCTGGGCAGCCCGGGGTAAAAGACGCGCTTTACGCGCGGGTGACCTTCGAGCCATTGTGCCACCTGCAAGGCATTCTCGCAGTGCTGGCGCATCCGCACGGCGAGCGTCTTCAGTCCACGGTGGGCGAGCCACGCTTCGTTCGGCCCCAGCACGGCACCGGTCACCTGGGCCACCCGGCGCACCCGTTCGATGAGTTCCTTCCGTCCGACCACCACCCCACCGAGCACGTCATCGTGGCCGGCCAGGAATTTCGTCACACTGTGCACGACCAGGTCGGCCCCGTGCTCCAGGGGCCGGAGCAGATAGGGGGTCGCAAAGGTGTTGTCCACCAGAACGAGCGCTCCCACCCGGTGCGCTGCCTCCACCAGGGTGGGGAGGTCGGGGACGATCAGGAGGGGGTTGGACATCGTCTCCAGAAGAAGGACCCGCGGGCGTTCTTCCTCCAGGGCGGCAATGGCTTCTTCCGTGCGGGCGATGTCGATGAAGCGCGTGCGGATCTCCAGGGGGGCCAGAATCTCCCGGAGGAGAGCGATCGTGACGCCGTACAGGTCGCGCGCGGCGACCAGCGTGTCCCCGGGCTTCAGCCCTATGGCGAGGAGCGAGGCGTGGATCGCTGCCATCCCCGAGGCGAAGGCGACCGCCCCATCCCCCTTTTCCAGGACGGCCACAGCTTGTTCCAGGGCGGCAGTCGTGGGATTGGCGTAGCGGGAATAGACGTAGCCGGGGCGCTCATTTGCCAGGATACGATGGAGTGTTTCGACCTCGTCGTACAGGTACACGACGCTATTGTAGATCGGGGTGACGGCCGGTGTAAAGTCCGGCCGGGGCCCCCGCTCCCCCGCGTGCACAGCCTGGGTGAAGATCCCCGCCTGTTCCATAGTTCCTCCTTCGAACGGTCGCTACTACGATAGATCCTTACACCGCACGCCATTCACAGAAGACGGCGGCGGATTCCCGAAACCCAGCCTTGCGGTAGAGATGGCGCGCCGGCCGGTTCTCGGGCCGCACGAGCAGCCGCACGCCCGCAAGACCCAGCTTACGCGCGAGCGCCTGGATTTCGGCCAGCAACGCCTGCCCGACGCCGCGGCGACGGTACCCCGGTAGCACGTACAACTCGTCGACAAAGAGGAAGCCGAGGCGCTCGTCCGCCTTGGGGATGCACACCACGAGCGCGTACCCTGCCGGCTGGCCGTCCCACCGCGCGAGGAACAGCCAGTGGTGTTCCGAATGGAGCCAATTGGAGGCCTGTAGCGAGCGAAGAAGCCCCGCTTCCGCGTGCTGCGGTGCGGCAGGGTCGCCGGGGTCTTCCTCCGCGCCCATGCTGCGGAAAAAGGTCCGTAGCGCCTCGGGGTCCCGCTCGATGTGCACAGAGACGCTCGATGGGTACATTTCCCCCTCCACACGATACAGGGCTGCGTGGGGTAGCCTTCGCTGTCCCCCGCGGATGACGCGCCCGGCTCGGACAAGAAATACCGGGCCATGTGCGGGTCGGCTTCTAGAGAAGGCTTGCCCGCCGGGACAGCCACTGCTTCAGGCGTAGCTGCGTTCCTATTCCCGGACAAAAGCAGACCGGGCCATCCAGAGCTGTTGAAACCTATTCTACCCCCGGCGATGGGCAAAGTCAACGCGGCAACTCTCCAGTTTCCAACAAACTATACAAGGGTGACGAGCCAGGCATGGCGATCCCCCTGAAAGGCCAAGGAGAGCGCTTCGTGCAACTTGCCCACGGTCAGAACCTGCTTCCACACCGATTCCTGCGCCAGAAGTTGCCGAACCTGGACCAGAAGC
>JBMFPK010000119.1:0-7588 GCA_049969155.1 Chloroflexia bacterium
CCCGCATAGGCCCAGTGTTCCGCCGGGATCCAGCTGTTCATCACGGCGACCTTCCCCTGATAGGCCTCCTGGGCCATCTTCTCCCGATCGGTGCCATAGGCGATCGCCTGGCGAACGCGCAGGTCGGAAAGCACCGGATGGGGCTGCGTCAGATCGCTCGGATCGTTCAGGTTCATATCGATGTGCTCCCACGCCGGCGAAGGCTGGGCATACAGGCGGATCAGGCCGCGCTCCTCCAGCGCCTGGAGGAGGTCCGGGTCCAGTCCCTTCAGGCCATGGCTTTCGATCAGGTCGACCTGGCCGGCCAGGAGCTCGGCCAGCAGGTGCTTCGCATCCGGGAGGAACTTGAAGACGATCTTTTCGACGACCGGATACCCGGGGCCGTGGAGGACGTAGTAGGGGTTGCGCACGAGCGTGATCGAGGTATGCGGCTTCCACTCCGCGATCTGGTACGGGCCGTAACTGGGTGAAAGGAGCCGCGAAACCTGCTCGATATCGGTCATCTCCTCCGGCGTGTAGCGACTCCAGGCGTGTTCCGGCAAGAAAAGCCAGATGTACGAATCGTAGTCGGGAACCGAAACGTTCGGACGGAAGGTCACACGGATGGTGCGATCGTCCACGGCTTCGTAGCGCGCGACCCGCTCGCACCGCTCCATCTCGAGACCGGTCCCGGAAGCACAGGCAACGTTGAAACCGAAAACCGAATCGCTCGCCCGGACCGGCTCCCCGTCGGACCAGTAGAGATCCCCACGGAGCCGGAAGGTGACCACGAGCTGGAATCCGACCGTATAGACGCCCGTATCCGTGACAGTAACCGCCCCGCTGGCATCGATCGGCACCGGTACCTGCTGGAGCACCGCGCCCCCGTTCTCCAGCGTCGGCACCTCCTCCACAAGCACCGCCTGGTAGTCGTAGTTCAGCGTGGTCATCGGCGGCTCCATCACCGCCCGCTGGATGATCTGCTGCTTGGGTGTGGCACCCCAGAGCGGCCAGAGCGTGTCCGGTTCCCAGTCCTGAAGGAGCCCCACGATGATCGCATCGGCTACCTCTGGAGTCGGCGTCGGCGTCGCTGTGGGCAGGGGAAGCGGAGTAACCGTCGCCGAAAGGGAGGGAAGGGGCGAGGGAACGTTTGTGGTCGGAGCGGGAGCACCGCAAGCCCCTAGGACAAAGGTGCATACAAGGAACAGCCCCCAGGAAATTGCGCGTTGTCCGGGCTTCATCGGGTTTCTCCTTTGAACGCCTGACCCCTATGGCACGCCCATTATAACAGAGGGTTTCGGGCGGGTCAACCGAATTGCGCCGGCTCGGGGCCGGTCGTATAATAGCCCGGCCGGCCGTGTGGCCGCATGAACCGTTCAGGAGGTTTCCCGTGGGCAAGACGCTTTGGCTCCTGTTCTTTTCCTTCCTGAAGGTGGGCCTCCTGGGATACGGAGGCGGGCCGTCCAGCATCCCCCTTGTGCAGAAAGAAGTCGTCGAGGTGCACGGTTGGATGGCAGAAACCGAGTTTGCCGATTCGCTCGCTATGGGAAACGCGCTGCCCGGGCCTATCGCGGTGAAAATGTCCGTCTACATTGGATATCGCGTCGGAGGCGTACCGGGGGCCATCTTGGCCCTCTTGGGCATGACCGGTCCCGGCATCGTGCTGATGGCCCTCTTTTCCCTCATCTACCTGAAGCTCAAAGACCATCCAAAGGTCATGGCGGCGATGAAGGCGGCCCGGCCGGCTGTCGTTGGGTTGCTGATCTGGACGGCCTACGACCTAGGGAGACCGATCCTGCTGGGCAACACTGGTGTAGCCTCCTTCCGGCAGACCTGGTCCTTGTGGCTGCTCGCTTTGGCTTCGTTTGTGGCAACAACCTTCCTGAAGGTCCATCCGGCGCTGGTCATCGTTATCGCGGCCGCGATCGGACTGCTTGTGTACTGAGCATGAAACAAACCGGGACAAAGCTTTGCGTCCCGGCGAGAGGCCGATCCAGCCCTCAGAAACGGATCCCCAGGCGGCGGAACGCCTCCTCCGCCGTCCGTGGGGTGTCCTCCTGTGGCAAATCCGATGTCCTGCGGCCGGCCGGAAGGGTCACGGTAAAGGTGCTGCCGACATCGACCACGCTTCGGACGTCGATGCTTCCGCCGTACAATTCCACCAGGCCTTTGGCTACTGCCAGGCCCAGTCCGGCGCCCTGGCGCTCTAGCCCGGCGCGCGTCAGCTGATAGAAGCGGTCGAAAATGCGCTGCAGTTCCTCTTCCGGGATTCCAACCCCCTGATCTGAGACCTCGAAGCGGACGCCTCCTTCGATAGGGCATACGCTCACGGCGACTTCACCCCCGGTCTCTCGGGAGAACTTGACCGCGTTGTGCAGGAGCTTCTCGAGGATCGTGCGTAGATGCTCATCCGCCACGTGCAGCGGTGGGAGATCCTCGGCCACCGATATGCGCACGGTAATCCCCCGTTCCGCCATATCCGGCTGTATCGACTGCACCACGGCCATTACCGCCCCTTCGATGTCCACAGGGCCCCCGACCTGGCGAGCTTCCCGGTCGGCTACGCCCGATTCCAGCTTCAGGATCATCAGGAAATCGCGCACCAGGCGATCCACCCGATCCCCGCCCCGACGCACGATGTCCAGGAACTCGCGCAGCTCCGTGGGATCGTAGGAGATGCGTGGGTTGGTCAGGAGCGCGATGCAGGTCTTGATCATCGTCAGGGAGGTGCGAAACTCGTGGAAGAAGGGGCTGAGCAGTTCCGGGGAAAGGGAAACTAGGGAAACCGTGCCCTGTGCACGAGCTTCCAGCGCCCGGAGCCGCTCCTCAAAGACATCGAGCAGTCGGTCCGGAGCGAGCCCCCGGTCGAGCATTTCGATCGGACCGCATCCGGCGAGGCCCGCAGGTTGCCTACCCGGCGGAACCAGGAGGAAGATCGGAAGTTGTTCCCCGTGCGCCGTTTGCCGCACCCGGTGGCTCAGTTCCACACCGGTCATATCCGGAAGATCGGCATCGGCGAGGATCAGGTGGGGCAGGAACTTAGCCAGACGGTCCAGCGCTTCGAGGCCACCGGGGATCGCCTCGACGTCGTAAGAACGTGCCGCGAGGATTTCCCGCAACCTGGGGTGCAGCATGGGGTCATCGCCCACAAGCAGGACGCGTTTCCTCATCGTTCTTAACCCTTTCCTCCCCCGCGCTCGAACCAGCCCACTGGTGCTGCAGGGGTACGTCGCAACCATTATATCGCCGGGTTCCGCCTTTCGTCAAGCACGCGTTTGACAAATCCGGGGCTGCTCGGTATAATAATGATGCGACGCGGGGTGGAGCAGTGGCAGCTCGTCGGGCTCATAACCCGGAGGTCGGCGGTTCGAATCCGCCCCCCGCTATTGTTGGCGGAGTAGCTCAATGGTAGAGCAGGGGACTCATAAGCCCTTGGTTGTAGGTTCGAATCCCACCTCCGCCACAGATCGGGCTTCCGGAGATCTCTCCGGAAGCCCTGTTGCTCCGTAAGAGGAGGGCGGCCCCAAATGGGGCCGCCCTCTTTCATCGTGCGATAGGCGAGATCAGGCCTTCTTTTCCCCAATAATCGCGTCGACTGGGCAAACCTCGGCGCAGGAGTGGCAATCCGTGCAACACGCCTCGTCAATCACATAGATCGGATTGCCCTCGCTGATGCAACCGTCCGGGCACTCGGCCTCGCAGGCCCCACAGGCGATGCACTCCTCGGTGATGCGGTGCGGCATCGAACGACCTCCTCGTACCTCAACGATCGACTTTCCGTGCGGAGAAACCGCTCTCCAAGTCGGGGCGGACAGATTTGAACTGTCGACCTCGCGGTCCCGAACCGCGCGCGCTGAACCAGACTGCGCCACGCCCCGGGCGCGAAATATGATATCACAACTCTCTGTCCTTGGCAAATGACTTGGCCGACGATCGCCTCCCTTCACACAGGTAGTTGGCCATCGCCAGGCCGAAGAGCACGGTCATTACACCGGCGGAGACCATGCACCAGGTACAGATGGCATGGATGCGGAAAATCTCCAGGTACGTCAGGAAGAGGCTGACAACGAAACCAAATCCCGTCAGCCCCAGAAGGACGCTGCCCACCCGAACCTGCGCGAGCCAGCGGCGGAGCGCACCCGCTGCGGCCCTGCGCTTCTTCCCGCCGGACAGCGCTGCCATCTCCCGCCGGGTCATCCACCCCAGGTCCACAACCAGGATCGCCAAATACCCCAGGATACCGTACACCGCTACAGGGAGCCCGAACATGGTGACGTAGTGGCTCCGGTTCACCGTCTCGCACCCCTGATTGGGGCAGACGATCTCCCCGGAGAACTCGGGCCTGTAGAGGTAGCCGATCTCAAAGATCGCCAGATAGGTCGCGACCAGCAGGCCCACCAGGGCGAAAACGCCGATCGCCATGCGCAACCTGAGGTTCAGCAGGGTAGTCATCGCGCGAGGGCCTCCTCGATCTTCTGGCGGAACACCTCCCACGGCTGCGCTCCCTGGACGAGCTCGCCGTTGATCAAGAAAGTCGGCGTCCCCTGGATGCCCAACGCCTCCGCCTGAGCCTGGAGCTTCTCGACCCAGGCCCGGTAGCGCCCCTCCCGGAGACACGCCCGCAACGCTTCGCCGTCGATCCCCACCGCTGGGGCCGCTTCCTGCACCAAGAAGCGCACCGTGTCCTCCGGCATCGCCAGTTTCTCGCTGTTCGCAAAGAGCCAGTCGTGCATTTCCCAGAAACGGCCCTGTTCTCCAGCGCAGTAGAGCGCCTCGGCCGCGAGCCGCGTCGCCTCGTCGTAGAAGGCGGCGCGGAAGACATAGCGCACCTTGCCCGTCTGGATGTATGCTTTGTCGATCTCCGGATACGTCTCCCGGACGTAGTCCTGACAGTACCCTCAGGTGAACGATCCCCACTCGATCATCGTCACCGGCGCGTCCGGAGAGCCTTTGACGCCGTCGAGCGAGCGCACCTCGCGAAAGTCCCCAGGGCGCGTGCCGCGCAGGATCAACACGATGCCCACCAGCGCGATCCCGAAAAGCAGGCCGTAGTACCACCCAGGTACCCGCAGCACCCGCGCTCGCCTTCGCGGACGGAACGAAACACGTCGACCCACGCCACCCTCCTGTACTGGACTCCAGGCTCTGGCATTTTACACAAGCCTCAGCCGGGTGTCAACCAGGGCCTTCCTGCGGGCGTGCTGTCCGCGAATGCGCGCACCGGCTCAAAGGATGGTCGGTGCGCGGTACTCTCCGAAGATCCTCCGCAGGACACCGAACACTTCGCCCAGGGTCGCGTAACGCCGCAGCGCCTCCTTCATCGGGTAGAGCAGGTTCTCCGCCCCGCGCGCCGCGGCCTCGAGTTCGTCGAGTGCCCGCCGAACGGCGGCGCTATCGCGCCGGGCCCGCAGCTGCCGCAGCCGTGCGATCTGCTCCGCTTGGACGGACTCGTCCACCCGCAGGATGGCCGGCCGCACCAGCTCCTCTTCCATCTGGAAGCGGTTCACCCCGACAACCGTCTTGGCCCCGCTCTCGATCGCCTGCTGGTAGGCGTAGGCACTGTCCGCGATCGCTTGCTGCATGAACCCCTGCTCGATCGCGGCCACCGCACCACCTCGACGGTCGATCTCGGCAAGCAGTGCTTCCGCCCGCGCTTCGATCTCGTCCGTCAGCGCCTCGACGAAATAGGACCCCCCCAGCGGATCCGCGGTGTCGGCTACCCCGGACTCGTAGGCCACGATCTGTTGGGTGCGGAGCGCGACGGTCGCCGCGGTCTCCGTAGGCAGGGCCAACGCTTCGTCGAAGGAGTTCGTGTGCAAGGACTGCGTTCCGCCCAGCACCGCGGCGAGCGTCTGCACCGTTACCCGGACGATGTTGTTCAGCGGCTGCTGGGAGGTGAGCGTGCAGCCCGCCGTCTGCGTGTGGAAACGCAGCATCATGGAACGGGGGTCACGCGCGCCAAAACGCTCCCGCATGATGCGCGCCCAGAGGCGGCGCGCCGCCCGGAACTTGGCGACCTCTTCGAACAGGTTGTTGTGCGCATTGAAGAAGAAGGAGAGGCGCGGCGCGAACTCGTCCACCTCCAGGCCAGCTTGTCGGGCTGCCTCCACGTAGGCGATCCCGTTGGCGAGTGTAAAGGCGACCTCCTGCACAGCTGTGGCCCCAGCTTCCCGGATGTGGTAACCCGAGATCGAGATCGTGTTCCAGCGGGGCATATGCGCGCGGCAGTAGCGAAAGATGTCCACCACCAGCCGCATCGAGGGTTGCGGGGGAAAAATGTAGGTACCGCGGGCGACATATTCCTTTAGGATGTCGTTCTGGATCGTCCCCTGGAGCATCTCCGAGGGCACCCCCTGCCTTTCGGCCACCAGTTCGTAAAGGAGCAACAGTGCGGCAGCCGGGGCGTTGATCGTCATCGAGGTGCTCACACGGCCCAAGGGGATCCCCTCAAAGAGCCGCTCCATATCCTCCAGGCTCGATACGGCCACCCCCACCCGTCCGACCTCGCCGAACGCGCGCGGATCGTCCGCGTCCAAGCCCAACTGCGTCGGGAGATCGAACGCCACCGAGAGTCCGGTCTGCCCCTGGGAAAGAAGGTAGCGGAAACGGGCGTTCGTCTCCCGGGCCGTGCCGAACCCGGCGTACTGGCGCATCGTCCAGACCTTGCCCCGGTACATCGTGGGGTAGATCCCCCGGGTAAAAGGGTACTCACCCGGGTCCGGGGGGTCGGATCTCACATCCTCCCTGTGGTAGACCCGCCGGATCTCGATCCCGGAATCCGTACGCACCTCGCGCTCTTCTCCCATATCTGCCTCCCCGGGGCGCCCTGCACACTCACCTCCGAGCCCGAGTGCCCAACCGATCGGCCAACAGGAAGAGCCGCGAAACGCCCAGCGCCAGCCACGGGAAGACCAAGGCGGCCGCCAACCCTACCCCGGTCAGGCCCAGAAGGTCCAGATAATACTTGAAACCCCACCCCAGATGGGGCAATCGCCAGCTCACCGTCGGCCCGTAGAGCCAAAGATAAAGGCCGATCTGCAGGAGGAAAAGCCATACGATCGCCAGCGCGCTCAGGTTTGCCCCCCAGACGACCTCCTCCCAGGGACGACGGCGCCATACCACGCCGGCGACGAGGGCCACGAACACCATGACCAGAGCTCCGTCCAGGGTGCGCGTCAGGAAGAACACCTCCGTGTCCATGTTCCCGATCGCCGAGAAGGAAAAGGTATGGCCCCGGATGACCCAGTAGACGATCTCGTGCGTCACCACGAACAGCCCGGCCAGCAGGAAGGGCTTCGCCAGCTCCTTGCGCGGCCGGTGGAGGCCGATGAACAGCCCTCCCGCAAGCGGTGGGATCAGAAGGTATGGCAGCCGGATCCACCGCTCGCGCCAGAGGCGGTTGGCCACCGCCCGGCCCACCGCGTTTTCCAGCCGGCCCAGGAACGCTTCCACCAGGCCGATCGTCCGCTCATAGTCCCCGGAAGAGAAGGCCGCGTGCGCCTCCTCGAGGCCGTCCACCGTAGGGGAAACGCCCATCGCGCGCAGGTAAGCCGTGTACAGCGCCTCCTGCTGTTTCCCCAGGGCGAGCGCGGCCCCTGCTCGCAGACCC
>JBMFPK010000120.1:0-7555 GCA_049969155.1 Chloroflexia bacterium
CCGCCTCGGGGATGCGTGCGGTTCCTCTTCCAGCCGTGCGAGGAATGGGTGGACGAAGAGGGGAAGAGCGGCGCGGGGCGGATGATCGAGGACGGCGCGATGGAGGGGGTCGAGGCCATCTTTGCGCTGCACGTGGACGCGAATCGCCCCCTGGGAGAGCTGCGCACTCGGCCCGGCCCGTTCATGGCGGCGGTAGACCCGTTCTGGGCTCAAGTGCGGGGTGTCTCGTCGCACGGAGCACGGCCGCACGAGGGGATCGACCCGATCGCCATCGTGGCCCAGGTGCTGAACGTGCTCTATGCAATCCCCTCCCGGCGGATTTCACCGCTCGAGCCGTGCATCGTCTCGGTGGGCGCGATCCATGGAGGCGCCGCGGACAATGTCATCCCTGGGGAGGTGGAGCTGCGGGGCACGATCCGTTCCTTCTCATCCGCGGTGCGCGAGCAACTGTGGCGGGAGGTGGAGCGGGCCTTTGCCCTGGCGGAAACGCTTGGAGGAAAGTATACCCTGCGCATCACCCCAGGGCATCCGGTGCTGGAGAACGATCCTGGCCTGGTCGCCCTCCTGCGCGAAGTGGCCGCGCTCCTGCTTGGCCAGTCCTGCGCGGAAGACGCGCCGCTCGAGACCGGGTCTGAGGACTTTGCCTGGCTGGCGCGGGCGGCCCGCAGGGGCGGTGCCTTCGCTTGGCTCGGGGCACGGATCGAGGGGGACGAGCGGACCCATCACCACCCGCGCTTCGACATCGACGAACGCTGTCTTCCGCTGGGGGCGGCGATCCTGGCTGGGGCGGCCTATCGGTACCTCGAAGTCTTGTAGGGAACGTGCCTGCTGGAGGGGGCGTAAGCCCGCCCGGGGAAAAACAGCAGTGCGCTAGGTCTATCCTAGCGCACTGCTGTGAGCCGGTTCGATCACTCGATCAGCACGATCTGCTTGGGCAGGAACTCCTCGATCAGGGGGGTTGGGTCGAGCATCAGCGGGGCGGACGCATCCGCAATACCGTACACGGTGGTGGGCTGGCCCGTGAGGCAGTGTGTGTAGGACTGCCAGTTGCCTGGGGTGCCGCTGCAGGGGTCATTGAAGTTGTTCCCATACCCGACGATCACCGCCCCGAAGTACCCGACGACCACGGCCGAGTCGCTCTTCTTTCCGCCCGTGCCCCACTGGTCGCCGGTCGCACCATTGTAGACCATGATGGCGATCCGCTCGCCGGGGGCGTAGCGACCGTCCCTGTAGTTCCCGTCGTCGTACATCGCCTGGGCGAGGAAGCGGGCGGCGGTACCGCTCAGGAACTGCAGCACCTCATACGGCCGGCTCCTGCCGGTTGCCGGGAAGTTGAAGCAGGTGTTCGGCCCCGGGGGCGACCCCCAGCAATAGTCCCATTGCTCGATATGTTCGGGAGGAGGTTCGAGCGCTACTGCAGGCAAGGGTCGCTTGCTGTACCCCCCTGCCTGTAACACTTCCTCCATTGCGGCCTTCCCTTGGCCGTCGGCAATGGGGGATACATTGTCCTGCCAGATATCGTCGCTGACCAGGTAGTGCCAAAGTCCGCCCGTCCGCAGCGCGTCGTAGCGGTAGTCTAACTCTACCGCGCTGCGGGGCTCCATGGAGCCGTAGTTCGGCTTGGCATCCTGGCCCAACAGGGCAAACGCCTTGCCAAAGTTCTCGCCATAGCCCTGATAAGGCCCCTGGCAGATGTTGTTGTTCGCAGGATTCGCGCAAAAGTTCCGCTGCCATATCTCAGGGTTTACGGAAATCTTGGTGAAGGGGGGTGGTTCGTTTGGATTACGGACGAAACTGTATGGCTCTCCGCAGTGAGCGTACGGGCAGTGTCCCTGGCTGCCCTGCCAGTACTGGTTGACCGCGATCGGGAGGATGCCCCCCGCGGGGATAAAGACGGCCGTCGCCGTGGCCTTGGCACCGACCTCGTGGATCCCGATCGCCCGGGCGAAGAAGGTCGTGTTGGTGATCGTGGTCTCGACCTCGACGCCTTTGGCGCCCGCGGGGACGGTCGTCATCCCATGCATCTCTGTCTCGGACACCCGGTTCCCCCAGCGGTCCACGAACCAGGCCTGGACGTTGGCGTTCACCGTATCGGCGGGGTCACCGTTCGTGTCCCGGATGCCGTTCGCCTGGGCATAGGTGTTGATCGAGCGCAGGATCTGCGCGATCGCATCAAAGCCGGAGATGTCCACCAGGGTCCAGGTGCCAGCGATCGCCGCACCGTCCGCTGCGTTCTGGGCCTGACGGCGCAGCGCGTAGGCGTTGCCGCCGTCCACCGCCAGCGCGACGAAGGCGACCAGCGCCACCGCAGCCAAGGCAACCAGCACCATGCTCTGCCCTTTACTGCGGAAGGATGGAAAGTCGTACATCGCTCACCTCCACCGATCGAACCTTCCCGCCGTCCCGGCTCAGGGGATCAGCTGCGTCGCCGAACGACGGATCGTGATCGTGTTGCTCCCGAAAGCGCTCAGGAACGGCAGGATCGGCCGGAAATCGTACCACACGGTGACCTGGATCGGCGTTCCCGGCTGCCTGGGGTTCACAGGATCGAAGGTCACCTCATAATGCATCAGGCTTGGGACCACCAGGGCGCTCTGCGACTCGTTCAGGATGCGGTATTCCACGTTGTTCGGATTGGCGCAGTTTGCCCCATCCGAGGGCCGGATGCAGTTCGGGTTGGCCATCCCGAAGAGCGCTCCCTCGGCAGCGGCATTCTCCACGGCCACCATCACAAAATAGGCCCGACCGAGGTCGATCACCGCAAGCAAGAGGAACAGGAAAAAGACCATCACCAGAGCGAATTCGACGATCGCCTGGCCTCTTGTCGGTTTCCCGAGCCGTCCATACAGCCGCGCAACCATGGCATCCCCTCACGGACACTGGCTGCAGTACGGATTGCTGCTCGTGTTGGCGTTCACCTCGTCCCCGATGAAGCCGCTCAGCTGTGCCGTGACCCGTACCGGCTGATGGTCGTTGTAGGACCCTCCGGACCAGCAGTTCGTCCCCGAACCGTAGTAGCCGTTGCCGATGTGCTGGAGCGTGGCCATGTACACGCCGTTCACATAGACCTGCACCGTGGCGTTCGTCACAGGGGCGCCACCCTCGTCCGTCACGCGCACCTTGACGCGCACAGGCTTGGCGTTGCCGTTCTGTTTGCAGGGATAATTTGCCGCAAACTCGATGTGTAGCCGCTGTGGGGTCGGGGGCGGCGTAGGCGTTGCGGTGGGCGGTGCGCTCGGGGTCTCGGTGGGCGTCGGAGAGCTGGTCGGAGTTGGGGTGGCCGGCGGTGGAAGACTCCCGGGTGTGGCCGTCGGTTTGTGGGCGCGGGTTCCGCCCTGCACGGTGCGTGCCGAGACGAAACGGATGGTCGTGTTCGGAAAGAAGGGACGCATCAACGGGGTCATCATAGAAAAGGCGTGCTGCACCGTGACGATCACACGGGTCCTTCCGGGAACGATGACCCCCCCGTCGCCCAGTTGATCGTAGTTCACGTTGACCGAAACGGTGCTCGTCGGTACCAGAACCACCCGGCTCCAGGCGGCCTGCCGGATCGCCTGGATGCTTGCCGCATCCTGGCCAGGGTGGACCATCCCGTAGCGTGCCCCCTCCCGCGCCGCATTCGAGATCATCGTGTAGAAGAGGAAGGCGCGGCCGAACTCGATCAGCCCGATGACCACGAGCAGGAGGATCGGCAGCAGCAGGGCCATTTCCACCACGCTCTGGCCCCGACCCTTATCGACATCGCCTCTTAGCCTCTTCATGGCACACTCCCCCGTCTACCGGGCTTTGCTACGTCCTCATCATACCGGCTGCGACCGCCTTTGTCAATGGGAAAGAAGTACCGATTTTCGCGGCCATTTGCGCACCGGTCAAGACTGTAGTAAGATGGATTTACTTCTACCTTTCCGAGGAGGTCCGATGTCCCGTACGGACGGTCGCCGTCCGGACGAACTCCGTTCGGTACGGATTCTCCCTGGTTATGCGGAGTTTGCCGAAGGGTCCGCGCTGATCGAGATCGGGCGCACCCGTGTGCTGTGCACGGCCTCGGTCGAGGAGCAGGTGCCGCCCTGGCTGCGGGCGAGCAACCCCGGGTCCGGCTGGGTGACCGCAGAGTATGCGATGCTCCCCCGTTCGACGCCGGAGCGGATGCGCCGCGAGCGCGGGACGGTTCTGGGGGGAAGGACCCAGGAGATCCAGCGGCTGATCGGCCGTGCGCTGCGGGCTGCGGTGGACCTCTCGTTGCTCGGCGAGCGGACGGTCCTCCTGGACTGCGATGTGATCCAGGCGGACGGTGGCACGCGCACGGCCGCGATCACGGGCGCCTATGTCGCCCTTCACCTCGCCCTGCAGCGGCTCCTGCGGGATGGCCGGATCGAACGCTGGCCCGTCCGTTCGGCGATCGCTGCGGTCAGTGTGGGGGTAGTGAACGGCGAGATGCTGCTCGACCTCACCTACACGGAGGACGCGGCGGCGGAGGTCGACCTGAACGTCGTGATGACCCAGCGCGGGCGCCTGGTCGAGATCCAGGGGACGGCCGAGCGGGAGCCGTTCAGCCTGAGCCGACTGGAGGAGATGGTACGGCTGGCCCGGGTGGGCCTGGCCCAGCTGTTCCGGGCTCAACAAATAGCGCTGGAGGGCCATCCTGCCGAAGGGAGCCCCGTAGCGCGGTAGGAGGCGAGGGGTTGGCGGCGTCGGCTCCTGCACCCGTTCGGCGCCCTGTTGCAGGTAGGTGGGGATGCGCGTTCTCCTGATCAGCGCCGAGTATCCGCCGATGGAGGGGGGAGTCGGGGACTACACGCGGCGGCTGGGGCTGGCGCTGCGGGATCAGGGGATGGAAGTGTTTCTGCTGACCTCGGAGGGCGGGAAGGGGTTCCTCGAGGATGCGCTTCCCGTTTTTCCGTGGATCCGAAACTGGGGCTGGAGCTGCCTGAAAGCGATCGCGCGCCTGGTAGGGGAAGTTCGACCGGATACCCTCCACGTGCAGTACCAGACGGGTGCCTACGGGATGCGGCCGGCCATACATTTCCTCCCGGACCGGCTGAAGCGGTTGCCAATGCACGTGCCTCTGGTGGTCACGATGCACGACCTGCACCTTCCGTATCTCTTTCCGAAGGCCGGCCCGCTCCGCCACGCGATCGTCGCACATCTGCTGCGGGGTGCGGACGCGGTTGTGGTGACGAACGCAGCCGATCTTGTCCGACTGCAAGGGGTGCGGTCATCTGCCCGGGGCTCCTCGCCCATCTGGCTGCGCCCGTTGTCTTCGGGGACGCTGCGCCGTCCGCCCGAACTCATCCCTCTGGGAAGCAGCTTGCCCGCCGATCTCCCCGGGTACGACCGCGCGGCCTGGCGCGCCCGCCTGGGGGTCGCGCCCGACCAGGCGCTCCTTGGCTATTTCGGGTTGCTCCACCCCAGCAAGGGCGCGGATCTTCTCGTAGAAGCGGCCGCTCGCGCAAGGGAGTACTTTGGTTTGCCCCTGCGGCTCCTGTTCGTGGGCGGGGGTACGGGCGCTACAGACCCAGGGAATCGCGTTTTTCTCGAGGCGCTCCGCACGCGCATCCGCGCTCTCGGCCTGGAGGCAGCGGTGTTGTGGAGCGGACCGTGTGCAGCGGAAGAGGCTGCAGCTCACCTGCGCGCCTGCGACCTCGTGGTGCTCCCTTACCGCGATGGCGCCTCCTTCCGGCGGAGCAGCCTGATCGCCGCCCTCGCTTTGGGGTGCCCGGTACTGACCACCGAGCCACTGGAAGCGGAGGAAGTGTCTCTCGGGCACGGACAGGGGGACCTGCGGGACGGCGAAAACGTCGCGCTCGTGGAACGCGGAAATGCCCTCGCGCTGGCGGAAGGGATCATCCGATGGCTGGCGGACCCCCAGGGAAGGGCACGCCTGGCAGCCGGCGCCGCAAGGTTGGGAAGGCCGTTCCGCTGGCCCGAGGTAGCCGCTCGGGTCTGCGCGCTCTATTCCCGGCTGCGGTAGCCTCTAGTTCTGCGCCTTGACCTTCCCCTTGGCTTCCTGTGCGCGAAGCTTGCGGTAGCATTCGTCGCAATAGATCGGGCGGTCTTCACGCGGCACAAAGGTAACAGTGGTTTCGCGCCCGCAGGCGGCGCAGATGATCGGGTACTCGACGGCTTCGCGTTCCTGTCTTCGCTTGGCACGGCACTCGGGGCAGCGGCGTGGTTCGTTAAGCAGCCCCTTGTCCGCATAGAACGCCTGTTCGCCAGCCGTGAAAACGAACTCCTGTCCACACTCGATGCAGCGCAAGACGATGTCCTTAAAGATCACCCCAAACCTCCTGGGTCCTCGGCACCCTGCCGACCAGAATCAGTATAGCGCATTTTGCTTCTGGCGACAAGGCGAGGGCGATCGAAGGCTGTCGAGGAAGTGGAGCAGCGCGAGCACGGGGTGGCGCAGGAGCATGCGGGGGCCGGCATAGCGCATCAGGGCCCGGATGCGTTCCCGTTCTTGAGGCCGGTAGCAGTGGATGGGGCACTTGGCGCAGTTAGGCTTGGCAGTGCCGAAAGGGCAGCGGGCGAGCCGTTTGCGAGCGTAGGCAAGGAGCGCGGCGCACTGGGCGCAGAGTCCCTCCGCAGCGCCGTGATGGGTACGGCAGAAGAGACGGATCATCGCGGAAACGGTCTTTTCCTCACGTGCAAGTCGTCCCTGGGCCACGGTTGCTCCTCCTGGGACCGTCTCAGCCCTCACGCTGCCGGGCTTGCGCGGCGCGCGCTCTCCCACCGAAGGCAGCTTGGGGCGGCGTTGGCCGTCCGGGCGCGCGGGCCTCTCCTCGTGCCGGTGTTATGCGTACGCGGCCTCCAGCCGGTCCAGAAGGGCGTGGAACGCCTCGTGCCGCCCGGGTCCCACGCGTTCCGCTTCCACGCGGGCAAAGCCTCTGGAGAGCTCGGCCTGGGTGTCCTCCGAGAGGACGCGATCCGCAAGCGGGTAGAGGATCTGGTCTTCCTTGGCGATATGCTGAGAAAGGAGTGCGATGTAGCCGCGTGCGTTTTCCGCGAAGCGCGCCCCGGCGCCCGTGTCGCCGGCAGCATAGGGGCCGATGGCATCGGCCATCCCCTGTACATACTCGCGCCCCAGGGTGTGCTCGGCCAGCATGACCCCGATGGGACCTCCTTGGCGTGGGACGCCTGCCGCTTCCATCGCCCGGAAGAGGAGGTCCTCCTCCTTGCCGTGGTGGCAGCGGTCGGCGAAGACGCGGATGAACTGCACGATGGCTTCCAGGTCGGCCGGGTCGGTTGCCCTGCCGGCTTCCAGGTGTCCGGCAATGCGCCCCAGGATCCGCAACATCCGTTCGATCGCGCGGTGTTCGGTCATCAGTTCTTCCGTCGGTCTCATCGTAGCCCTCCGCATCATCACGTTCTGCGCAGTGCCTCTTGGCGGGCCCGGCGCAGACGCGCGCGCTCTGGTATTCCGGTCGGTGCGCGACTCCCGCACGACCATCTATCCGCAGGATACGCCGTGGGGATTCCGCTGTCTGCGACAGAAGTCTCAGGGGAAGCACGGGGCCGGCCCGGAGGAGCTCCTCCCGGCCGGCCCCCTAGGAGAAGG
>JBMFPK010000121.1:0-7538 GCA_049969155.1 Chloroflexia bacterium
CCATCCGGCGCCAGACGTGAAGGCCGGCGGCGAGCAGGACGATCAGCACAAAGAGGGCCGAGTTCACCTTGCAGGCCACGGCCGCCCCGAAGGCGACCCCCAACGGCAGCAGGAAAAAGACCGCCTTGCGGTCTGCTTCCGCGACCCGGACGGCCAACCAGACGCACAGAAGGGTGGTGAAAGTGACCGAGGTGTCGACGGTGAAAAAGTGGGCGTTCTGGATGTTCAACACGCTCAGGGAAAGGAGGAGCGAGGCGAGGAGGCCGACCCGTACGCCGTACAGCTGCCGTGCGAGGAAGAAGGTGAGCGCTACCGTCCCCAGGTCGACCAGGGCAGAAAGGATGCGGCCGGCCTCGGTCACCCGGCTAAAGTCGACGATCCCCATCGCCTCCGTGACCGTGCGCAGGATCAGGATCGGGAGGGAGCCGTATACCCACAGAGGATGCCCCTGGTTCCGCGGGTTGAGCGGGGAAATAGCACTGTCAAAGTACGCCGCAAGGCAGGCGCGAAGATCTCCTGGGGTAGAGACCTTTTCCTTCAGGTGCGGGATGAAAGCACGGCACGGCTCCGGGAACGCGATGCTCGTCTCCACCATGGTGAGGAACCGCTCGTCCGGGTGGAGCGCGAGCCCTTCGTCCCAGCGGACGTTCGTCAGGCGAAATGCAGCAGCCAGAAGCAGGATGCCCACGAGGAGCAGCGGCACAAGGGGACGGTATCGGCCATGGGTCTCGAACACGCTGCCCGACGTCGGAGGGTCGACAGCCGATTGCCTCTGCTGTCCGTTCGTCCCCATCGTAGCGCCCCCGTAGCCCGGCCTGCTTCCACTCCCGGCGCCCTATACGTTATCCCGGCCGAACGTTCCGCAGCCCCAGGCTCCGCCGCAGGAACGCCACGGCAGTGCCCACCAGCAAGAGCGTCGCACCCGTCCATAACAGGCTCATCCCGGGTTTAAGGCTTACGTGCACCTGGGCCGTCCCCCCACTGCCCGGCGGTGGTTCCAGGCGCAGCCACACGGCGCGGGGCCACGGCGGAAGGTCGATCCCGCTCACCTGGAGCCAGGCCGTCCCCTCCTCCACGGCGATGTGGAGCAGGCGCACTTGGACCTCGGAGGAAAGCGAGAGCGGAGGAGCGTTCACCTGCCCGTCCTGGCCCACCTGAAGGGTGGGGGTGACCACCCTCGCCCCATCGGCCGTCGCGAAGGAGACAACCGCTCCGGCCTCCACGCCGCCGGAGGCATCGTGCATGGTGGTGAAACGCTGAAGGGTGACCGTATAGGGCCCGGCCTGCAGGGGATTCCCTTTCTGCAGCGGCAGGAGGGTGAAAGTGTCCTCCAGGAACAGGCTTTCCCCCCCGGGCAGGGTCTCCGAGAGGCCCTGCGTGAGGGTCACCATCCCGCTCCCCTCGACCGTCTCATAGTCCACCGTGGCCCGGACCAGCGGCTCGAGGCGCTCAAGGGTACGAAGCGTCATCGTGTAGCCGCCAACCGCGGCGGGTTCCCCCTCGATGAGCAGCGCCTGTTCCGCTTCCGCCGGCGGAGTGTAACCCTCGGCGGCGATGTAGAGGTCATAGGCCAGCCCACGCCGCACCTCGGGCGTGGCGACGAGGGAACCGTCCTGAGGGTTCTGGAACAGTTCGGGAAGCGCGATGAAGCGCCGATCCCCCTGTTCTACTTCCAGACGCAGGGCCGGGTGCTTTCCCGGGGATTCCTGCCAGCCCACGAAGGTAAAACGGTACCCGAGGGCTTCCCGAGGCTCACCCTCCACGAGCGTCAGCCGGGGACCGTCCACGCTGTAAGCCGAGGACACGACCACGCCGACAACGACCACCCCCACGCCCACGTGGGCAAGGTACCCTCCGAGCCGAAGCACCCCTCCCCGAAGCGTGCGCACGATCATCGCGACGTTCGAAGCACAGGCGAACGCCCCCAGAACGATCAGTGCGAGCGACAAGGGCTGACGAGCACCCATCAAGAGTGCGGCGATGAAGGAAAGAACCGCCACCAAAGCGGGCACGGCGAGGAAACGCCCCAGTCGCCGCCATTCGCTCCCCTGCCAGCCCAGGAAGGGGCACAGGGAGAGCACGGCCAACAGGAGGAACAGCGTGGGGGCCGTCGTGCGCGGGTAGAAAGCGGTATCCAGCGCATCCGCCGTCCCGCGCAGCCGGGTCATGACGGGTACCAGCGTTCCCACCCAGACAGGTGCGGCCATCAAGAGCAGGAGCAACAGCGTGAGCAAGAAGGTCAGATCCCGGGAGAACCAACTGCGCGGCGCCCGGCCGACGGATCCCTCCACGTCGCCTACCAGTCGCGGCCCGCGCGCAGGGCCGGCCAGCACCGGGGAACGGGGGATATCGGACCATCGGGAAGCGAGCAATCGGAGTCCCGCCGCCGCGCACACACCCAGGAGGCCCAGCATCCAAGGGCCGAGTTGGCTTTCTACAAACGAGTGGGTCGAGATCTCGCTCAGCACGCCGCTACGGGTGAGGTAGGTCGCATAGAGCACCAAAAGGAAGGAGACGGCGGCCAGGAGAAAGACCCCGTGGCGCAACCGTCCCCGGTAGCGCTGGATGAGCAAGCCGTGCAGAAGGGCCGTTCCCGTCAGCCAGGGGATGAGGGAACTGTTCTCCACCAGGTCCCAGCCCCAGTATCCTCCCCAGCCGAGCGTCTCATACGCCCAATAGGCGCCGAGCAGGATCCCGAGCCCCAGGAAGAACCAGCCGGCCAGCGTCCAGGGGAGAGCGAGGGCGACCCAGCCGTCGTAGTCCCGCCGCCAGAGGCCCGCTAGGGCATACGCGAACGGGATGGCCAGCCCCGCGTAGCCCAGGAAGAGGGCCGGCGGGTGCAGCACCATCCACACGTTCTGCAGGAGCGGATTCAGGCCGAAGCCGTCGGACACCGGCCGCCCCAGCGGCCGGAAAGGGCTATCCACAAGGAGGAAGAGCGTCAGCCCGGCCTGCACGAGCAACAGGAAGAAAAGGACATAGGGCTCGAACTCCCGCGCGCGCCGGATTTGGAGGAGCGCGCCCACCGCAGAAAGGAGCAACCACAGGAGGAAGCTTCCCTGCTGCCCTGCCCAGAAGGCTGACAGCCGCAGGGGAAGCGACAGCTCCCGGGAGGTATACTCGTACACGTAGGCGATATCGTACCGCTGGAAGAGGATCAGCGCCAGGAGCAGCAACGAGGCCAGCAGGGCGGAAGCCCCGGCAAGCCAGGTCAGCCAGCGGGCCCACGACAGCGCCTCGCGCTGCCCGCGAATGACGCGATAACAGGCCACCATCCCGCCAAGCGCCGCAAGGAGGACCGCCGCGAGAAAGAACGTCCCGGTGCTCAAGGCACCGCCTCCGTAGCTCTCTGGCGCTGGTATTCCTCGCTCTGCTCCTGATACTTCGAAGGGCACTTGACGAGCAGTTTGCGCGCCCGGAAGACGCCGGCCTCCGGGTCGAAGCGGCCAATGGCGACAAATCCGGTCGCCTGTTCAAAGTTTGCCGGGCGCGTCCCCTTGTAGGAGACGAGCATCTCGTCCCCCCTGTCGTCCATCAGGACAAATCGGTACTCGCCGGATGCATCGTACCCCAGGTCTTCCTTCAAGTAGCCGTGTACCTGGACCGAACGGCCGGTGCTGCGGGCCTCGGCGATCGAGACATAGGGGGTCAGGCTGTTGGCAAAAGACACCGCGCCCAGCACCACCGCCGCGAGGATCACGAGGCCGCCGATGATATGTGCTGGCTTCACGAAACACCTCCACGCCCCAACCGGTCTTGCAGCCCAAGGGCTGCGCTGGTGCCCCGCAGTATACCAGGGCCGGCCGGTGCTGTCAAAGGCTGTTTGCCAGATTCCCCCTCGTGCAGTACAATCGGCCCAGCATCGCGAGGAGGCGAAGAATGGACGCCGAAGTCCTGGTGGAGTTCACTCGGGGCCCGCTGGTGGAAGCTGTCCACCGGGGGCACGCCGCGGTCGTCGATTCGGCCGGCAGGCTCCTGGCCTGGCTGGGCAACCCCGACCACATCTGCTTCATGCGCAGTTCCGCAAAGCCGCTCCAGATCCTTCCCCTGCTGGAGGATCGACTCGACGAACGCTTTGGCTTCACGGACGAGGAACTCGCCGTCATGGCCGCTTCCCATACGGGCGAGGAGCGCCACGTGCGGACGGTGGCGCGCATCCTGGCGCGTCTCGGGCTCGACGAGCGGGCGCTGCGCTGCGGCGTCCACCCCCCAGAAAACGAGGCGGCATACCTGCGCCTCCGCCTGCTGGGAGGCGAGCCCGGCCCCCTGCACAACAACTGCTCGGGCAAGCACGCCGCGATGCTCGCCATAGCGCTGGCTGGTGGCCACCCGCTCGAGAGCTACCCGGAACCGGACCACCCGGTGCAGCAGCGCATCCTCCAGGTGATCCGCGAGATGACCGGGGTCGCGGACCCCATCCTGGGCATCGACGGGTGTGGCGTGCCGGTCTTTGGCCTGCCGCTCCGTGCCATGGCACTAGCCTACGCGCGGCTCATCGACCCCGCGGAGCTGCCGGCGAGGCGCGCCGCGGCCTGCCGCCGGGCGACCGCCGCGATGCGGGCCCATCCGGGCATGGTCTCGGGCGAGGGGTGCCTGGGGGAAGCGCTCATGCCAGCGACACGGGGGAGGCTCGTGGTCAAAGGAGGGGCGGAGGGGTTGATAGCGGTGGGCGTGGAGGCGCCGGCCACTCCGGACGGCCGCGGGGTCGGCGTAGTACTGAAGATGGAGGACGGCAGCGGCGGCGACCGCGCGATCCGGCCGGCATTGCTGGAGCTCCTCTCACAGCTCGGCTTCTTGCAGCCCGAGGAGCGTGCAGCGCTGGCCGCGCACGACTTCGGCCCGGTCCGCAACTGCCTGGGACAGGTCGTTGGCGAAAGCCGGCCAGCCTTCCGCGTCCACAAACACGCGGCGGAGCAAGCTTCCTACCCGCGCGCGACGACCTCCTCCAGGGCTGAGCGGTAGGCCTCGGCTGTGCGTTGTGGCGCGTGGTGGGCATAGACATAGCTCCGAGCATTTTCGCCGAGGCGACGGCACAGGGTGGGATTGGAGAGGAGCTCCCGCAGGTAGAAGACGAGCATCCCGACCTCGTCCGGGCCGACGTCCACCTTCAGGCAGATGGAATCGGGCCATTCCGCGAACGGTTGCACGTTGGAGACGAGCACCGCCCTGCCGCTGCCCAGCAGCCGCATCACGGCACCCGAGGTTTCCCCTGCCGAGGGGTACCGGAGATGGACGGCGACGTCGCAGGCAGCGATATAGCGTCGGAAGGTGGGAGCATCGACATACCCGGTCACCGTGACCCGTTCCAGCCCCGGACGCCGGAGGAGTCGCTGGAGCTCCAGGGTAGGATCGGGTTCTCCGACAAGCAGGAGACGAGCCCTCGGGAATTCCCCGGAGAGATAGGCCCAGGCCGAAAGCAGCCGGTCGATCCGTTTGTAGGGAGCCAGGAACCCGAAGGTCGCCACGACGGCCTCCTCAGGAGAGAGCCCGAGTTCGCGGCGTGCTTCCTCAGGGGAAACCTCCGCTCCACCGAGCAACGGATGCGGGACGATGGCCACCGGGAGGTCCGGGTGGGCCTTGCGCACGCGCGCGGCGGCCCAACGGCTGTGCACGATGGCGCCGCGGCTACGGTCCAGGAGCACCCGGTTCAGCGGGTCGAGAAACTGTTCTCGCTCAGTGAAAAGGCCCAGGGCGCGCCGAAGCGCGGTCGCCGCACCGGCCTTCCCCCGCTCGTAGGCGAGGTGCCACAGGTACCCTTCCAGGTCCCCGGCAGCCACCGTGCAGCGGGCGACCAGGTGATGGAGGAAAAAGTCGTGGAGCACGACGACGCCGGGGTAGCGCAGGGCGAGCTCGTAGATCGTGCGGTGGTAGGGGTTGTTTCCCATGTGATACAGGAGGGCATCGAAGCGGCCGGCCGCGCGGGGGAGCTCCTCAAGGGGCTGCACGACAACATCGGGGAGAGGAGAGGCCCCGAAAGGGCGGGGGCCAAAAAGGGCCCATTCGGCGCAGTCTGCGAGGGCGGGCAACAGCTCGCTGCTATAGTCCGCGATCCCGGTGCGCGCGGGAGGAAGGGGAGATACCCACGCCAGACGCACGGCTGCCTCCTCAATCGGCGGCTTCGCGCCCTTCCAACTCCCGCACCCGAGCTTCGAGGGCGGTGAGTCGCTCGTCCAGCCGTGAGAAGAGGTCGTCGCTCCGCGCCAGAGAAGCCTCCAGGAGCCAGCGTTGCATGCGGTAAAGTTCCTGGTGGGCGCGCACGGACTCGGCATTGAAGGCGACCTGGTGCTGGAGGAGGAAGCGCAGCAGCGCCCGGCCGATGCGTCCCAAGAACTTTCCCAGGAGCGGAACGCGGCTCTGGAGCGGCTTTTCGTGCACGGCCCAGGCGGTGCCCAGCACTTCCAGGCGTGCTTCCAGCGCCCGCAAGGGAACTTGGGACAGAGCCTCGCGCGCCTCCTCGGTGAGCTGTTCCGCCTGGCGGCGTCGCGCTTCGGCGGCGTAGCGGCGCGCTTCCCTTCGGATCGCGCGCCAGGTTTCTTCGGAAAGCGGCTGATCGTCCATCGGCGGCATTTCCTTTCCGGTCGCAGGGGCCACGCTCTGCGCGCCATTGTAGCATAACGGTGCCGGCCGGCAAGAGTGCGCCACCTCCGACCCTTGCCCCGGCGGTTGACAGGGAACGCGCTGGATGCTACCATCGGGCCGAGGGGCAACCGTCCGGCATCCGGCGGGGCGAAGGATGGGGAAAAGATGGAAGAGCTGCAGGCGCTGAGACGCCGTCTTGGCCCGTTGCCGTCGCGGCACGAACGGATCCGAGTGGACAGGCTCCTGCTCCACCGGTTGGCGGGAAAGGGGGGTTCGCTCCAGGAGGTTGTGCTGGTGGCCCATAGGCCGGACGGTCGGGTACTGCTGCACACGAAGCGCTTCTATCCGGCCGGCGTATGGCGCCTCCCGAGCGGTCGTCTGAAGGAAGGGGAATCGCCCGAAGCAGCGGCACAGCGGGAGGCGTTCGAAGAGCTGGGCCTTGCGGCGTCGCCCCAGCAGCTCCTGGGACTGCTGACCTACGAGCTTGAAGGAGAGGGGGAAACTCTGCCTTTCGCCTCGTGGATCTTTGGTTTGGCCGCCGGGGACCTCCGGCCGGCCGTTCAGGACCGCGAGGAAGAGATCTCCGATTTCCGCTGGGCGGCCGCGACGGAGCTCCGAGCCGTGGCGGAGCAGATGGACGCGCTCCCCCCGCCGTGGCAGGGATGGGGCAGATTCCGCGCGGCCGCGCACGCCTTCGTCGCAGATCTCCTGGCCCGGGGAGGAAGGAACCCCATCACGGAGGGATATGCCCCTTGGCGATGAGCGGCAGAAAGATCCTCCGGTAGCCGACGTGGGCCACGAAAGTGATCGAGTTGTTCGACTCGACCAGCTCCGGGACGTTGAAGAAGGGATAGGGACCGGCATCGTTATAGTCCACGTAGGCGACGAGATAGTAGGTGCCGGCCTGGGTGAAGGTATGGGTCGTCGTCAGGACCATGGGGGGATCGGTGTCCTCAAAG
>JBMFPK010000122.1:0-7390 GCA_049969155.1 Chloroflexia bacterium
GGAAGGTGAGCGCACGGTCTGGCTCACATCCTGGAGGGGGATTCTCCACCGGAGCGGTTCGAGTTTGCGAAGCGCCAGCGCGCGCCGAGGGGCCGAAAGAGATAGAGCGGAAGCCCGACGACGAGGTTCTCCAGCCCCACGCAGAGGATCAGGGCGGAGTAGCTCAGGATCTCCCCGCGGGACCAGCCGAGTTCCGGTGCAGAGAGGATCGTGAGCAGGATCAGTTCCCGTGTCCCAAGGCCGGCCACCGAAAGGAGGCTTCCCAGGGCGACCAGGGCGATGGTCGGGACAAAGACCGCGAAGGGCAGGGATTTCCCCAGCGCCGGGATCAGCAACCAGAGCCGGAAAAAGGTGGTGCAAAAGGAAAGGAGCGAAATCCATCCTCCCAGAAGCAGGTTGCGCCCGCTCAGGAAGAAACGATCCAGGTAACTGCGCACTTCCCTTTCGTGAAGGTAGCGGCGAACGGGGGCGGGCACCAGCAGGGGAAAGACGCGGTCGAGCCACCAGTTGCGCCACGAGCGGCTCAGGAGCAGGCTCAGGAAGAAGGCGATCCCCAGAAGCATCGCGATGAGCAGTAGCACGGTCCCGGCCCGCGGGAAGACGCGCCACAGCGCATAGATCCCGCTCAGGGCCAGGAGGCCCATGATGCCCATGTCGAACAGGCGGTCCACAACCGTGCTGAGGAGTGCTGCCCCCAGGTCATGGCCGTCTTCCTTCAGGTACCAGGCCTTCAAAAAGTCGCCCGCCTGGCCGGGTGTTGCGGCGCCGAGGAAGATCCCGAGCGCATAGTACAGGGTGAGCCGTTTCCAGGGGACGTGTTCCCCCAGGTCGTCCAGGATCAGCTGCCAGCGCCAGCCTTTGAGCAGGACAAAGGGGAACACCAACACTGCGGAGAGCACAAGCGGCCCCCACCGCACGCCGCGCAGGGTGTACCAGGCGATGCCCAACTGATCCCTATTCTGCCACAGGATCCCAAGCAGAAGGAGGGGACCGATCGCCCGCAGGAACCAGGAGAGGAACAGGCGCGATCCCGGTCTCTTCCCTTCCCTCACGCCTTACTCCTTCTTCTCGAAGCGCAGCATGGCGATCTGCTCCGAGACGAGGCCGATCAGGAACACGATGATGCTCATCGTGAAGAGCAGCGCGGCCGAGTTGGGGATGTGAAGGCGGTGTTCGGCGATCCAGATCGTGTACCCGGCGGACAGGCAGCTCAAGAAAAAGAGCGCCACGCTGATCGGGAAAAAGACGCGCAGCGGGCTAAACAGGGTAATGATGCGCAGGATGATGAGGACGAAGCGCACCCCGTCCCGCAGGATGCGGATGCCGCTCTTTCCTCCGTGGCGCGGGGCGGATTGAATGGGGACGAAGGCGACGCTGTAGCCGGCCTTGAGAAACGCCAGCGTGGTGGTCGTGGGGTAGGAATAGCCGTTGGGCAGGAGGTGCAGGAACTCCCGCAGCGTCTCGCGACGCGCGGCGCGGAAGCCGCTCGTGAGGTCCGGGATCGGCCGGCCGGTCAGGTAGGTCGCCAGAGCATTGAAGGCCGCATTGCCCAGGCGGCGCAGCCAGGATGCCTGCGTGGACGGATCGCGGGCCCCGATGGCCAGGTCATACTCCTCCAGCGCGTCGAGCAGGCGCGGGATGTCTGCCGGGTCGTGCTGGCCGTCCGCGTCCATCAGGACGACCTTCCTGCCGCGCGCGTGCCGCAGTCCGGTCTTGACCGCGGCCCCGTTCCCCTTATTGTACGGGTGGCGCAGGACGATCGCCCCGGCGGCGCGCGCTTCCTCGGCCGTGCCGTCGGTGGAAGCATCGTCCACCACGAGCACTTCGGCCTCGGGGAAAAGCGCACGAATGCGCCGCACAAGGGCTCCGACTTCTGCCGCTTCGTTGTATGCCGGGAGCACGATGCTCAGTTCCGGCGGTTCTGTGCGCTCTTGCATCTGACGGTCTCCACTTCCGGATGGCCATGCCACAGGGCGAAGGCATTGTACACGAGGGGCCGATCGGCGTCAAATCGCTACTTGCCTGGCATCCGGGATTGTGCTATAATAACCGCATAATTGAATACCGCCGACCTCTCATCCAGAGTGGCGGAGGGACTGGCCCGGTGAAGCCCGGCAACCAGGCAGGTGGCGGAGCATACCGGCCGCCGGAAGACCTGCTATGGTGCCAATTCCTGCAGAAGTACGGCGCGAGGCGCCGAGCTTCTGAGAGATGAGAGAGAGCAGCTTCGGCTTGACCTCTCTCGTCGGAGGTCTTTTTTTTGCCCGTGAGGAACCGATGCCTATAGAACTGCACAGCATCCTGTGGGAAGAAGATGGCACCGTGCGCGTGCTCGACCAGACCCTTCTTCCCCATCGAGAGGCATGGCGGACCTGTCGCACTCCTCAGGAAGTTGCGGAATGCATCTCCCGGCTTTGCGTGCGTGGTGCGCCGGCGATCGGCATCGCCGCAGCCTACGCGATGGCGCTGGCTGCCCAGAGCGGCGGTTGCCGGGACACACAGGAGCTGCTCGGTCGCCTGGAGGAGACCGCGGCGATGCTTCGAGCTACGCGGCCCACCGCGGTCAACCTCAGCTGGGCGGTCGAGCGGATGCTGGCACGAGCGCGCGGCCTCCGGGCGCTGGACCCGGAGGAAGCGGCCGCGCTCCTCATCCGCGAGGCGCGCGCCATCGCGGCCGAAGACGAGGCAGCGAACCGGCGGCTTGCCCGTTTCGGCCAGGCGCTCCTGCCGCAGGCAGGTTCGGTGCTCACGCACTGTAACGCCGGAGCGCTGGCTACAGGCGGCTACGGGACGGCCCTGGGGGTGATTCGGGCCGCCTGGGAGGAGGGAAAGACCATCCACGTCTATGTCGACGAGACGCGGCCGGTGCTTCAGGGCGCGCGCATCACGGCTTGGGAACTCCAACGGCTGGGGATCCCTTTTACCCTGATCACGGACAATATGGCGGGGCACTTCATGCGGCTCGGTCGCATCGACGCCGTGGTGGTGGGTGCCGACCGGATCGCGGCGAACGGCGACCTCGCGAACAAGATCGGTACCTACAGCCTGGCCGTGCTCGCCTTCGCCCACGGCATCCCGTTTTACAGCGCTGCGCCGACCTCCACGCTCGACCTTTCCCTTGCGGACGGGAACCAGATCCCGATCGAGGAGCGCGATCCGGAGGAGGTGACGCACCTGGCCGGCCGCCGGGTCGCTCCGCGCGGCGTCCGTGCGGCCAACCCGGCCTTTGATCTCACGCCCCACCGCTATGTCACAGCGATCATCACCGAACGGGGCATCGCGCGTCCGCCCTACGAAGAGAGTTTGAAAAAACTCCTGGAGAAGCCCTCATGACCTTCGCCCCGAGATGCCTGCCGACAATGGTCGGGAGCCTTCCGCTGCGAGACCCCCGCGAGGCGTGCGAGCTGGTACTGCGGTACCTCCGTGCGATCCCGGCCTGGCCACAACTGCCCCGTCGGTCGTTCCGGGAGAACATGTACGCCCAGTACGGGGAGCGTTTCCCTGGCCTTGTCGTGGACCTGGAGCGGGAGAAGGTCTGGGTGGATCGGGAGCGGGCGAACGAAGAACTTGAAGCGCTCTACCTCGCGTACCTGGAAGACCGGGTCGACGAGTGGGGCATCGGGCCGGAGTACGCAGCCGGCTTGGAAGCTTTTCTAAGGCACAGGGAGCACCTCGAAGGCGCTGTGGCGGTCAAGGGACAGGTCACCGGGCCGATCAGCATGGGCCTTCAGGTCACCGATGCAGCCCTCCGCCCCATCCTCTACGACGAGATCCTCGCGGACGCCGTGGCGAAGCATCTTCGGCTCAAAGCCGCCTGGATGGAACGCCGGCTCCGTCGGCTGCACCCCCAGGTGATCCTCTTTGTGGATGAGCCGTACCTGAGCACGTTCGGTTCCGCGTTCGTTTCCCTGAGCCGGGAGCAGGTGATCACGCTCATCGGAGAGGTCTTTGCCGGGATCAGCGGGCTGAAAGGCATCCACTGTTGCGGCAACACGGACTGGTCGGTCGTTCTGGAGACTCGGCCGGACATCTTGAACCTGGACGCCTACAACTACGCCGAGAGCCTTTCCCTCTATCCGGAGGCCGTGCACGCGTTTCTCCATCGGGGTGGGATCATCGCCTGGGGGATCGTACCCCAAGAAGAGGCGGCGATCCGAACCGCCACGGTGGACGATCTTTTCCAGCGGCTGGAGGCGGCGTGGGGACTCCTGGAGGCGAAGGGGATCTCGCGAGACGACTTGCTTTCCTCCTGCCTGATCACGCCGTCCTGTGGCTTGGGTGCCGTCTCCCCGGAGGCTGCTGCCCGCGCTCTCGAGCTGACGGTGGCGGTGAGCGACCGTGTCCGGGAACGGTACGGTGTCCAATAGGAGCAGCGAATGATCGTTGTTACCGGTTCCATCGCCTACGACTACCTGATGACCTTCCCGGGCCGTTTCCGGGACCACTTCCTCCCCGACCGGCTCGACCGCGTGAGCCTGAGCTTCCTCGTGGACGAGATGCGCAAGGTCCGCGGCGGTTGCGCGGCCAACATCGCCTACTCTCTCGCCCTGCTGGGCGAGCGACCCTACCTGATGGCCACAGCGGGCTGTGACGGGGCGGAGTACCGGGACTGGCTTGCGGCCCAGGGCGTGGACGTGTCCGGGCTGCGGCTCTACGACGATTGCTTTACGGCTTCCTTCCTGGTGACCACTGATATCGAGGGGAACCAGATCGCCACCTTCTACAGCGGGGCGATGGCCCGCGCGCGGGAGCTCTCTTTTTACGACCTGGAGGATCCTTCCCAGGTCGAGTGGGCGATTATCTCGCCCAACGATCCCAGCGCGATGGCTCGCTACGCCGAGGAGTGCCGCCAGCTCGGAATCCGGTTCATTTACGATCCCAGCCAGCAGGTTGCCCGTGTGGGCGGGGAAGAGCTGCTGTTCGGCACCAGAGGGGCTAGGATCCTCATTCTGAACGAGTACGAGAATGCCCTGTTCCGAAAAAAGACCGGGCTGGATACGGACGGCATTCTGAGGTTTGCCGAAACACTGGTCGTAACCCGCGGGAGGGACGGTTCGACCGTCCTGACGGTCGAGGGCGGCGAACGGGTTACCTATGAGATCCCCGCAGTCCCGACCGCCTGCCAGAGCGATCCGACGGGGGTAGGGGATGCTTACCGGGCGGGGCTCCTCAAGGGACTGCGGTGCGGCCTGTCCTGGCCGGAAGCGGGCCGCATCGCCGCGCTTGCGGCTACCTATGTCCTGGAGCAGCCGGGCCCTCAGCCGCGCCCGTACCGCCGGGAAGAGTTCGTCCAGCGTTACGAGGAAACCTTCGGCCCAAGCCCCACGGTGCGGGAGGCCCTCTTGGGATGCCGTTAGGCGTGGCAAGGGTTACAGAAGCACAGAAGACGACGATGGAGAGGTGATCGATGACCGTACCACACGATGTCCGAGACCTGAAATTGGCCGCACAGGGCCGGCTGCGCATCGAATGGGCCGAGCGGGATATGCCCGTGCTGCGGCGGATCCGGGAGCGCTTTGCACGGGAGCAACCGCTGCGCGGGGTCCGTCTCGGAGCCTGCCTGCATGTGACCACCGAGACCGCTAACCTTGTACGTACCCTTCAGGCCGGCGGGGCTGAGGTTGCCCTGTGCGCTTCCAATCCGCTATCCACCCAAGACGACGTTGCTGCCAGCCTGGTTGTGGACGATGGGATCCCGGTCTTTGCGATCAAAGGTGAGGATGCGGAGACCTATTACCGGCACGTGCGGGCCGTGCTCGCGACGAATCCGCGCATCACGATGGACGACGGGGCGGATCTCGTCACCACGCTGCTCAAGGAGCGCCCGGACCTCATCCCGAACATGATCGGCTCCACGGAGGAAACGACGACGGGAGTGATCCGCCTGCGCGCGATGGCAGCCGACGGCCAGATCCGTTTCCCCGTGATCGCGGTCAACGATGCCGACACCAAGCACCTGTTCGACAACCGGTACGGCACTGGGCAGTCGACGATCGACGGCATCCTTCGGGCGACGAACAAGCTGCTTGCCGGAAGCACCTTCGTCGTGGCCGGCTACGGGATGTGTGGGCGCGGTGTTGCCGCACGCGCACGGGGGGCAGGAGCCAATGTGATCGTGACCGAAGTCGACCCTCTGCGCGCTTTGGAGGCTGTGATGGACGGTTACCGCGTGATGAGCATGGGGGAGGCGGCGCCCCAAGGGGACATCTTTGTCACGGTGACGGGCTGCAAGGATGTCATCGGGGAGAGCCATTTCCTGGCGATGAAGGACGGGGCGATCGTCTGTAACTCCGGGCACTTTAATGTTGAGGTCGATATCCCCGCGTTGGAGCGCCTGGCCTTCTCCCGGCGCACGATCCGGCCTTTCGTGGAGGAGTTCGTGCTGGCGGATGGCCGCCGGATCTACCTCTTGGGGGAGGGGCGCCTGATCAACCTGGCCGCTGCCGAGGGGCATCCTCCGAGCGTGATGGATATGAGCTTTGCGAACCAGGCGCTTGCGGCAGAGTACCTGGTACGCAATAACGGCAAGCTGGAGCCCCGTGTGTACCGGATGCCGGAAGAGCTGGACCGCGCTGTCGCGCGGCTGAAGCTGGAGGCAATGGGTGTGCGGATCGATACCCTGACCCCGGAGCAGGAACGGTACCTGAAGTCGTGGGAAGAGGGAACATAAGAAATCCGCCGATCAGGCGATAGCAGAAGCAGGAGGATTCCGATGCGCAACATCACGATCGAGGAACTGCGGGCACTTCCGGTCTCGGAGCAACGGGTGGAGCTGGTCGAGCGCAAGGGCGTCGGCCATCCGGATTCGATCTGTGACGCCATCATGGAGGCGGTGTCGGTCGCTCTGTGCCGCGAGTACCAGGCGACGTTCGGCCGGATCGTGCACCACAACATCGACAAGGGGATGCTCGTGGCCGGCCGTACCACACCGCGTATTGGCGGTGGCACCGTGGACGAACCGATGCGGCTGATCTTCGGCGACCGGGCAATCTACGAGTACAAGGGCAAACGGGTGCCCGTGGGCGAGATCGCGATCGCTACGGCCAAAGCATGGATCCGCCAGAACCTGCGGTTCGTGGACCCGGATCGACACGTGGTCTATCAGAACGAGATCAAACCGGGGTCCCCGGAACTGACGGACATCTTTGACCGGGAGCAGGTCGGAGCGAATGACACGTCGGCCGCGGTGGGTTACGCACCCTATACCGAGACCGAGCGCGTCGTCCTCGCCACGGAGCAGTTCCTGAACGGTCCGGTCTTCAAGGCCCGTTTCCCCGAGGCCGGGGAGGACATCAAGGTCATGGGGCTTCGCCGCAATCACGACCTGGTGTTGACGGTGGCGCTGGCCTTCGTGGACCGCTTTGTAGAAAGCGAGAGCCACTATTTCGCC
>JBMFPK010000123.1:0-7343 GCA_049969155.1 Chloroflexia bacterium
GGAAGGCCCAACCCGGAAGGGGGCGCACGCGCTTTCGGAGCACCCCAAAGGCCAGCCCGCACAGGAAGAGCGTGGTGTAGATGGCGGTGTCCCGGTGGCAATAGGCGACGGGATAACCCCACAGCCGGTACAGCAACTCCGGCCGCTGATGGCAGAAGGGCCGGTAGAAGAGAAAGAGTAGGCGGCCAGGGGTATCATACCCGGCGGCTCGCAACAGAGGCGAAGCCCAGGGGAGCAAGGCGTAGAGTCCGAGGAACAGGTTCGTCCACAAGAGCCAGTGGCGCGTGACCCAGTCCACGTAGCGGGTGAAAAAGCCGCTAACCGGTTCCTCACCGGACCAGGATCTGCCCATCGAGGCTACCTCGGAAGGTGCTCCGGTGTGAACGGCCCGGGAAGCAACTGCTCGGCCGTCGTGACCTCCGTTTCCCCCGAGGTGCTGCACAGGATCACCTGCATCCGCGGGTTGAACTCGACCATCACCTGCCGGCACATACCGCAAGGAGGCACAGGACGGCCGGTGTCGGCAACCACAGCCAGTGCGACGATTTCCCGTTCTCCTGCCGCGATGGCGGCGGCGATCGCCGCACGCTCCGCACACAGCGAGAGGCCGTAGGAAGCGTTCTCGACGTTACACCCGCAGTAGACCTTGCCGGAAGCTGTGCGTACGGCCGCCCCCACCGCGAAGCGAGAATAGGGGGCGTAGGCGTGCGTTCGCGCCTTTCGCGCGGCCTCTACCAGCGTGGCAATGTCCGGCTGCATGCTTCTTCTCCTGATGCGTTGCAAGTGCACCGCAGGGGGTACCCGCTCTATGCGGGGGGTTCTTGGCTCGCAGGGGCGATCCTGCGGATGCGGAGCTTGCCCAGCCGAAGCCCGTGTACAGAATCCACGGAAATCGCGTGCTGTCCCACGACGACCTTGTCCCCCACCCGCGGGATGCTCCCGAGCTGGGCATACACGAACCCGCCCAGCGTGTCGAAATCGCCTTCCGGCAGCTCGAGACCCATAGCTTCCGCGGCGTCGTCCGCGCTCAGGCGGGCATCGCAGAGGAATTCCCCGTTGCCCAGGTCCTGGACCAGTGGTTCCTCGGCGTCGTACTCGTCCTGGATCTCGCCGACGATCTCCTCCAGGAGGTCCTCGATCGTGACCAGGCCGGCCGTTCCCCCGTACTCATCCACTACGATGGCCATATGCGTGCGCTGCTGACGCAGTTCGTTCAGAAGGTCGTCGACGTACTTGGTTTCCGGCACGAAGTAGGCCGGCCGCAAGAGCTCGCGCAGCGGAAGGTCCACCCGGCCCTGCTGGAGCGGCCGCAGGAGGTCTTTTGCGTAAAGCAATCCGACGATATGGTCCATCGTGCCTTCATACACCGGCACGCGGGAATGCCCCGAGCGCAGGATGATCTCCAACGCCTGCGGGAGCGGTGTATTCACCTCGAGCGCCGTGATATCGGTGCGCGGCACCATAACCTCGCGCACGAGCGTCTTGTCCAGCTCCAGAATGCTGTCGATCATCTGGCGTTCTTCGGCTTCGATCGCTCCCCCCTGTTCTCCGGCATCGACCAGGGTGCGGATTTCCTCTTCCGTCACATCCGGGAGCGTGCAGCTGCGCCCCCCGCGTCCCCTGGAGGCAAGGGCATCGTGCACCCAGGCGAAGGAGCGCACGAACGGATAGAGCAACCACGCGGCCCCCTGAAGAGGCCACACGGCCGTGCGGGCGATGGACCACGGGAACCGTTCCGCAAGCGTCCTCGGGATCATCTGTCCCAGGAGCACGAAAGCCAGGCCTAGGAGGGAAAGGACGAGGAGCAGCCCCCAGAGGCCCGCAGCCGCCTCCGTGAGCCGTAAGGGAGGCTGGGAAAGGGTCTCTGCCACGCGCGGTGCCCAATGTCGCGTCGCCAGGCCTGCGGCGAGCAGGCCAGCCAGGGTACTGCCAATGCGAACGGTGGCGAGCAGCTCGCTGCTCCTTTCGGCGAGCTTCCGCATCCTCCGCGCGGTCGCGCTCTGGTCCTTGGTCAGCGCCTGCCGTGCCTCGGATTGCGCGCAGATTGTTTCGAATGCCGCCTCCCCTGCCGAGAACAGCGCTGCAAGGAAGAGGAGCAGCACCAGGAGCCCAGTACACATCGGCCCTAACTCCGTGTTCGGCACAAGGATCGGTGGGACTCGCCTTCGTTATCGTAACATGGCGGGGGGAGGGTGTCAAGCGCGCATCGCCCTGCGACCTTCGCGGAGTAAGTGGGGACATCCCGGGCAACAGGATCCACCGGAAGGCTAGGCGCTCACAGGTCCCTGCCCGATGGGGAGCATTAGTGCGGCAACAGAACAGGGCGACCCGGAGCATTGGACCGCCCTTTGCCTGGAGCGGGAGACGGGACTCGAACCCGCGACAGCCTGCTTGGGAAGCAGGAGCTCTACCGACTGAGCTACTCCCGCGCACCTAAAATTCTAGCACCCGCAAGCCCATTTGTCAAGTCCGGCGCGGCGCGCCGTAATCTCAAGAGCGCTTCTTGGGGGACCGGCTCCTCTCCCTCCTCGGTGACCTGCACGAGCGATGCTGGGTCGACAAGCCGATCGGTGAAGAGCACGCCGTCGAGGTGGTCGATCTCGTGCTGCAGGACGCGCGCCAGGAACCCTCCCGCGCGCAGCTTGCGGCGTCGGCCGGCTGCATCCTGGTACCGCACCTCCACGTCGGAAGCGCGGGCGACCAGCCCGTACCATCCGGCCAGGCTGAGACACCCTTCTTCTCCGACCTGCTCCTCGGCAGAGCGTTCGACGATTTCCGGGTTGCACAGCGCGAGCAGGAACGGGGGTTTGTCCTCCTCCAGGGGCACCTCGACCACGACGACGCGCTTCAGCACGCCGATCTGAGGTGCAGCGAGTCCGACACCCTTCCCTGCGCGCATCGTGTCGGTCATGTCCTCGATCAGGCGTTCGAGCGACGCGTCGAACGCCCGGACTTTGTTCGCCTTCTTCCGCAAGACCGCCTCGCCTCGAGGTTCGGTCGCCTGCAAGATCTTGCGCACCACCTGCCCTCTCCAGAACGTTTCTGAAACGTTGTCAATCTAGCGCTCGAGACGCGCGCTGTCGGTGTTTCCGCTCACACAATTCCTCACCCATCGCGCCGGCGCGGTTGGTGATCTGGCTTACTGCGCCGGCACAGGGCCCTGCTACCATGAAAGCACTCTCCTTCTCCTCCTTGTTGAACCCTGGGGACGAGTCCAGGACTCGTCCCCAGGCCGTTTATTGGAGGCTGCTGACGAGGCCCGCGTACTTTTCCGCCAGCGCCTGCGCCTGTTCCTCCGTTTCGCCGTCCGCGTAGATGTGGAAGTAGGGGCCATCGGCATCGGGCACCACGAGCACCCAGCTTCGGCCCCCCATCTCGATCTTGACCCCGTCGATGCGCTCCACGATGCGTCCGGCATACTGCTCGTTCAGGAGCCGCATCACGCGTCCCTTGCTCTCCCAGCGACAAGGCACCTTCTGGCGGCTGTGGTGGTACGTTGGGAGTGTCCCGAGCACCTCCGAAAGGGAGGTCTCGGCCTGCAAGAGCATCTCCAGCAGTTTCACGATCGCAAACAGGCCATCGCAGATCGGGTAAAAGCGCGGAAAGATAAAGGAGCCGCTCCCATCGCCTCCGAGCAGCACTTCCGGATCGGTGCATGCAGCCATGAGCGCTGCGGTGTGAAGGCGGGTGCGGACCACACGCCCTCCGTATTGCTGGGCGACAGTCTCGACAGCGCCGGGCGCGGAGACTGGCACGGCGATCGTCCCGGCCCCCCCGGTCCTGCCCACGAGCGCGATGAAGAGCAGAAGGGCCTGAACCTGATCCACGCGCTGGCCACGGTCATCGATCAGGAAAATGCGTTCCCCGCCCGGATCGAGCCGCACACCGAACTGGGCGTGCACGGCGGCGACCACGGCGCCCAGTCGCTCCATAGCCGCGTCGAACTCCTGCGCCGTCTGGTACAGTTTGCTATCGTCCAGGGTCGAGTTCAGCGCGACCACGTCGCAGTTGATCTCGTCGAGGATGGCCGGCAGGATGGTCGCGCCGCTCGAGTTCGCATAGTCGATGACGACTCGCATCTCGCGTCCGCGCGAGAGCAACAACGGCATATCCAGCTGTTTTCGGAAGGAGTCCAGGTAGTGTTCCTTGACCTGGGGAGGATCGAAGATGCGGCCGATGTCGTCCAGGTAGACGCGCCGAAAGTCCTCCTGGAAAAAGACCCGCTCGATCTTGCGCTGCACGGCCGGCTCCAGGTCCAGTCCGCGGTGGTCGAAGAACAGGATGTCGACGACGCGGTTGTCGAAAGGCGAGAGGCGCACGTGGACGCCTCCGGCCACCCCCAGGGCGTGGGTGACATAACGAGCAACCGGGACCGGCACCGAGTGGAGGTCTGCCACGTTCACCCCGGCCGAGGGAAGTCCGGAGATGAGCGCCCGCTTGATCATGCGCGGCGTATAGTGGGCGTCCCGGTTCATAGTCACGACGGCGCCTTTCGGAAGGATCGCGCCGTAGGCGGCCCCCAGCTGGGCGGCAAACTCCGGGGTGATGTCGACGTTGACCAATCCGCTGACCCCGAAGCGGCCAAAGAGTGTCTTCCGTCCCTGAGCCCCCCAGATGATGCTGGAGGAGACGGTCGCTCCTTCTTCAACCTCCTTGTTCGGCCAGATTTTGACGCCCGGCTGGACGATGGCCCCGGCGTTGATCGTCGTCCCGTCCCCGATCACAGCGCCCTCGAAGAGCATGGCGCGCTTCTTTACCGTGCACTGCCGGCCCACGATGGCGCCCCGCAATTCCGCCTGTTCGCCGATGTACGAGTTGCGCCAGATGATCGAGCGGTCGATGTGGGCTCGGCTCTCCACGATCGAAAAGTCCCGGATCACCGTCGGGCCGTAAATGACCGTGCCCGGCTTGATCTTCGTGCCGAAGCCCAGGAAAACCGGTCCCTCCACGATCGCCTCGGGCGAGAGCTCTACCTCCTGATCGCACCATAGCCCGGGACGCACCTCCGTCCCTCGCCGCTCCAGCTGCACCCGTCCTTCCAGGTAGTCGGCCGTGGCCCGCATGTATTCCTGGATGTTGCCGATATCGCACCAGTATCCGGAGGCGATGTAGCCGTAGATCGGCTCCCCCGCCTGCAGCAGCCGAGGGAAGAGGTCCTTGCTAAAGTCCACCACCTGACCCGGCTCGATGTAATCGAAAATGCGGGGATCGAGCACATAGATGCCGGTATTCACGGTATCGGAAAAGACCTCACTCCAGGACGGCTTTTCCAGGAACTGGCGTACCCTTCCTTCCTCGTCGACGATGATGACCCCGTACTCCAGCGGGTTCGGGACCCGCGTCAACGTGATCGTGACCAGGGCGTCGCGCTCCTGGTGGTATGCGAAAACGGCGCGGAGATCGAAATCGGTCAGCGCATCGCCGCTGATCACCAGGAACGGCTCGTCCAGCAGGGCTTCGGCTTGTTTCACGCTGCCCGCCGTGCCCAAGGGGACGTCCTCGATGGAATAGTGCAGTTCCACCCCGAAAGCGGCGCCGTCTTCGAAATAGTCCTGGACGTCGCTGGCCAGGTACTGCAACGTCGCCACGATCTCGTTGAAGCCGTGCTTACGCAACAGGCCCACGATGTGGGCCATCACGGGCCGATCCACCAACGGGACCATCGGCTTCGGCCGGTTGATGGTCAACGGCCGGAGCCGTGTTCCCTGCCCGCCAGCCATAATGACCGCTTTCATTGCCAGACCTCCTCCGCGGGACATGGCCCCATTATACACCATTCGCGCGCCTGCTGCTGTAGTCGTGGGGGTTGCGACGGCACAACCGCTGTGCTAGAATTCGTCCATGCCAGGCGGTTGCTACATCGTCGGGAGGATCCGATGGTCCGTAACGTGAGCGCTTTCTGGGTCGGGCTTGCGCTGGCAGCGGTGCTCCTGGCCTGCGAAGCCCCCGCGGAGCCGACACCGCATGCCATCCCTACGCCTTCGCCAAGCTCGCTTCCCCCGGTGGCGACGGACTTGCCCTCTCCTACCCCGCGCGCGACAATGACGGTCACGGTCTTTTTCAACAACACCCGGCTGAATCCGAACCTGATCGACTGTGCGCGCGTCTTCCCAGTCGTGCGAGAGGTGCCCGCAAGCGAAGACCGGCTGACTGCCGCGCTGCGGGCTCTCTTCGGGGGACCCACGCCTGGGGAGGCCGAAGAGGGCTATGTCTCGCTCTTCTCGGGGGCCACGCAGGACATCCTGATCTGGGCTCGGGTGCAGGGGGACACTGCCTACATCAACCTGAAGGACATCCGCCTCCTTATCCCTTCCGCGAGCGCATCCTGCGGCAGCGCTGACTTTTTTGCCGAGGTCGAGAATACGGTGAAGGCTGTGGCAAACGTGCGGCGGGTCCTCTTCGCCATCGAGGGCGATCCGACCCCCTTTTACGAGTTCACGCAGATCGGGTGCGGCCCCGAGAACGACGACTGCGATCGGACGCCTTTCGGTCCCTGATCCTGTGTCCCAATCGTAGGAGGAGGCGATGGAACCGTACCTTCGCGAAATGCTCATCTGCCCGGCCTGCCACGGGGAGCTCGAGTGGCGTACGGAGGTAACGCAAGATGGGCACATCGAACGGGGAGAGGCGCGCTGTACGGCGTGCGGCGCGGACTATCCGGTGCGCGAGGGGATCGGTGTCTTCCTGACGCCCGACCTCCCGCGCAACGATCTGTGGGAAGAGGTGGAAAGCGCGCTGGCGCGCTACCTGCGGGACCATCCCGAGGTCGAGCAGCAACTCCTGGATGCGCCCGAAGGGGCTCTCGCGCCGGCCGACCTCTTCTACCGTGCCTTGGCCCTCGAGGAGCGGGGTCGCTTCCAGGAGGCGAAAGAAGCCGTCGCCCGGGCGCTGCCCGGCCTCTACACTTCCGACTACCTTGCCTGCTACCGCAGCCAGTTGGACTATGTTCTCCAGGAACTCCGCTCAGGGAGTGGTTGCGTTGTGGACCTCGCATCGGGACGTGGAGACCTGGTCGAACGCATCCTTGCGGAGGTGGGCCGGCCGGTCGTGGCGACCGACTTTTCGCTGCGGGTGCTGCGGCGCAACCGGCGGCGGTTCGAAGCGCTTGGGATGTACCGGGGCATCAGCCTGCTCTGCTGCGACGCGCGCCGCACCCCGTTCCGTACCGGAGCTCTGGCTACGGTGACGAGCAACTTGGGCCTGGCGAACATCGAGCACCCAGCGGGACTGCTTGCGGAGATCCAGCGGGTGCTTTGCGGGGAATTCTTGGCCGTGAGCGTCTTCTATCCCGAGGACGATTCTGTGCATGTCCCGCTGCTCGAGCAGTACGGCCTGGCCTCGAT